>CAZRHO010000014.1:13614-16153 GCA_964599955.1 uncultured Methanosarcinales archaeon | reverse complement strand
ATACTCCATCCTTTTTTAACTAAATAATCTATGTCTTTTGTTGTCATTTTTTAATTGGCCTTTTTAGATTTTTATTAAATTAATATTCCTCAAATAATTGTTGATATATTTGTTTAGTTTTTTTTCTATTTGGATCAATAGATAATACTTTTAGTAATGTTTCATGGGATTTTTCAATTTCTCCGTTTCTTGCATACATTAAGCCTAAATTTGATCTTGCTCTCAGGAAATTTGGATCAAGGTTTACTGCTTCTTCATATAACCTTATTTTTTCATCTAAACCTTTAGATTTCTTAGCTCTATGAAATTTCAAGAAGGATTGTCTTAATTGTTTTCTTGCAGCTATTGCTTGTTGAAGAATTTCATCTGATAAAAGGTACATTTGTTCTTTTGAAGAAACTCCTTCTTGATTTGTAAGAAGGTCGTTATCCTCTAAACTAAGTTCCTTATTATATCTTGACTTCAATTCAGAATAGCTATCGATAATTCCTTGTTCAATACTTTTATCTACGTTCCTTAAAATAGATTTAATTTGATTTCTATTAATAACCTTATCTAAAATAACTCTTCTATTGTTTCTATAATTTATGGCTTTTCCACTAATTCCATTAGCTTCTAGATATTTTTTTAACAAACTATTTTCAAAAAAATCATTTAGGTTATACTTATTGTCACTTGATTCTTTTAAATTGATTCTCTCTTGTATTTCCTGGTCTGTTTTTTTTGTTTGATTAATTTTTGAATAATTATCGTAAGTAAAACCCATTAAATTTTCTGAGCTTAAGCCTAATTTTTCCTCTACATACCTAGTATTAGTTCCTAAAGAACGCATAACATGGATAGTCTTAATTAATTTAGCTTTTGCATAATCTAAAGCTGGGGTCTTATCTATTGGTGATAATTTAGCTTTTTTATCCAAACCTTCTTTTAATACAAAGTCTTCTAAATCTTTATTTTTATTAGTTAAACCAAGATAATGAAAGATTCTTGCCCCTGGGTTTGAATTAGCTTCTAATAACTTATATCTAGTTTGTTTGTTGCTTTTTTTTTCTGCTACAAAGTCTAACCCCAAAATATTATAATTAAACTTATCAGCGAATTCTTGTGAATATTGTAATATCTTTTCTGGTATACTCGGGTTATCTGGATCAATCCCATACATTCTAGCAATTTTTCTTTGCACATCTCCATTAATCCTTCTTCCAGGAATTATTCCTACTCCAAAGCCTCCACCAGATAAGTTTGAACAAGTAGCATCTTCTTCTCCTATTCTAATCATTGCATGATATTTATATTGTCCTTGATCTTTACTTACAACTACTCTTAAGTCTGAAGCTCTATTTAATTTATTCACAGATTGCTGTTGTATATATTCTTGAGCTACATTACTACCAAATATACAATCTTCTATGGATGTAAACCTGAATGTTCTTCCATCAACTTTTTTAACTCCTTGTCCGTGTGATCCTTGAGTTGGTTTAACAATGAGATTTTCATCAGGTAAAGAATTATTTGAAGAAATATTATCAGGGGTGTCAAAACCAAAACCATGTCTATTAATAAGCGATTCATGACCATCTAATAAAATTTCAGTTAGGGCCTTATTTCCAGATAATATTTTTGGGGCTAATTGTTTATATCTAGAAAAGTCAATGTCTTCTAAATTTTTTCCTAATGCTTCTTCTTTAATTAAGGTTTCACCTGAGAAATTAACTATTTTAGATAAATTTTCATAACTTAATTGTTCAATTAATTCTCTCTCTAATTGACTAGTTCTTCCAGTAAAAGATTCGATGATTATTTTGTCATATTGGTCTATGTCTGAGTTTAGAAACCCATTTAATGAATAGTGATCAATTCTAACTCTATTCCCTTTCTTAATGCCTAATTTTTTTTGTAAATCATCAAATGAACTATATCTTTGAGATTCTAGGGTCAGAACATCATCTATGGTACTTTTATTGTTCGTTCTATAATTTACTATTGCAATTTTTTTGTTTTTAGACATCTTCAAGCATAAATAGCACTGGCGATTTATAAACTTTTCTCTTTTTAACCACTGGCAAGTAACAACGGATCAATTTAGAAAAAGAAAACTTCATTTTTAGTTTAAAAATTATTAAAGATAATAGAGAATTAAATTTAAAATTTATTCAAGTTTCACTTTTTGTCCAAGAGATTGGCCAGGTAAACCGGCTTCTGAGAAAATTGCTCTAACTGCACCTTTTCTACCATGTAATGCAGAAACTTTACCTTTAATTTCTTTACCGGCAGGAGAAGTCCAAGTAACTGTCTTACCAATAATTTTTTCAGCTTCTTCTGGATTTTCAGCTACTTTGATAATCATTTGTTTGTTGTTAACATGATGTCTTCCTTGCCTGAAATGCATTACTGTTCCTTCCATAAATAATCAAAACTATGATCAGTCAAATGATTGTTATCCAACTATTTATGACGGTGTTGAGGGGATGATATTTATAGAAACTGTTTTAGAATCAAGTAAGAATAATAGCAAATGGGTTCAATTTAATTTCATGTA
>CAZRHO010000014.1:0-13604 GCA_964599955.1 uncultured Methanosarcinales archaeon | reverse complement strand
AATTATTTTTTTACTGTTCAAACTATTTTTTTATTGTTATTAACAATGTAAATTCTTAAAAACATCTTATGTCAACTAAATTTAATGTTAAAGGGGCAAATAATCTCAGGAGATTTTTCAAAGATAGCTATGCGTGTAAAATCAAATCAAAACGTTGAAATCGGTGAATTAGTTGTAATTGAGAATAATGATCAAAAATTTATTCTTCAAGTCTTTGACTTAATTTATTCAAGCCAAATCTCTCAACAGAATTTAGAGATGGTTGCGGGGATGAATTTAGAAGAAGGAAATTTTAATATTATGGATGAAAAATTACGTAATTATCAATTAGCTTTATTGAAACCAATACTTAATGTTTCTTCGAATACTAGAATGTGCAAAAAATTACCTGATTTTTTTTCTAAGGTCAGGTCCATAAATAAAGATGATTTAACTTTTATAGTTAAACCAAATAATCCTTTCTTCTTAGGAAAGTTAAGAAGTGGAAGTAAGGAGATGGATTTTGATGTTTTTCTTCCAGGAAGCGATGTTCTTTCTCATCATGTTTTAATTCCAGCAAGTACTGGGAAAGGTAAGAGTAATTTAATGTCTTGTATTTTATGGGATGCTTTACCAAAGGATTACTCTGGTATGTTAGTCTTAGATCCACATGATGAATATTATGGCCGGGTTGGTTTAGGATTAAAAGATCATCCCAAGAATTTTAAGGTTAGTTATTATACGCCAAACAATCCTCCTCCGGGCGCGAGAAAATTAAAAATAAACTTAACTAAATTAAAACCAGAACATTTTCAAGGAGCAATTATTCTTAGTGACCCTCAGAGGCAATGTTTACATGCTTATTTTCGTAAGTTTAAGAACAATTGGATCCATTTTTTAATTGAGGAAAGGAGAATAGAAGGTGTTAAATTTCATGAAGATACCATTTCTGTTGTAAAAAGGAAATTAGTTTCTCTTCTTGGGCTTGAGGTTGAACAAGGAAAAATTCATTGTCAAGGGATTTTTGACAATATTGCGGGCGAAAATACGATCTCTGAAATTTGTCAGGATTTAGAAAATAGTAAAATTGTGATAATTGACACTAGTTATTTTTCAGGCGCAATAGAAATTTTAGTTGGAAGTTTAATTACTACAGAAGTCTTTAACAAATATAAATATTATAAAAGGCAAGGATTACTAAATGAGAAACCGGTTATTTCTGTTGTTTTAGAAGAAGCTCCACGTGTTTTAGGTAAAAAAGTTCTTGAGCAAGGAAGTAACATTTTTGATTCAATTGCTAGAGAAGGTAGGAAATTTAAGGTTGGGTTAATTGCAATAACGCAATTACCCTCGGAGATTCCTAAAAATATTTTGGCTAACATGAACACAAAAATTATTCTTGGTATGGAGATGGGGTCAGAGAGGCAAGCTGTGATTGAATCTTCCTCTCAAGATTTAAGTCAAGATAACCGCAACATTGCTTCATTAGATAAAGGGGAAGCTTTAGTGACTTCAACTTTTACTAGATTTGCTGTACCAATTAAAGTTCCTTTATTCAAAGAATTTGTTCAGAAAAATAAATTGGAAAATAATGTTAATTATGTTGGTTTTTCTTAATATTTTTTAAAATAAGTAAATCCAAAATTATATAAATACTTAGAATTTCTTTATTTTAATGAAACATTCATTAAAAATTACAATTATTCTTTTATCTGCTTTCTTAATTGCTCAACTTGTTGGGTTGGGAGTGATATATAATTACATTGACCATGCTAAAAGTTTAGAAGAAGGTGAAACTATTTTTAAGGAATTACCTATTGGGGAGAGACCTCCATTAGAAGAAGAGACTTCTTATTTACCAATCATAATTGCAGTTCTTATTGGAACAGGCATTATGTTATTGTTGATAAAATATAAATTAAATTGGATCTGGAAGGGTTGGTTTTTGTTAGCAGTTATTATGACATTAACGGTTTCTTTTGGTGCTTTTATAGATGTTACTACTGCTTTAATCTTAGCAATTCTTTTAGGTATTTGGAAAATTTTTAAACCAAACTTTTATGTACATACATTTACGGAATTGTTTATCTATGGGGGTTTGGCAGCTATATTCGTTCCTTTGTTAAATCTATTTTCGGTTATTATCTTAATGCTTTTGATCGCAGCTTATGATGCTTATGCCGTGTGGAAGTCTAAGCATATGATTACTTTAGCTAAATCACAAACTGAATCTAAAGTTTTTGCAGGTTTAATGATACCTTATAAATTAAGTAAGGGAAAATCAAGGATTCATAAATCTAGTAAATTAAGTAATAAAACCAAAGAAACATCTAAAGAAATTCCACAGAAAGTAAAAACAGCAATTTTAGGTGGGGGGGATATCGGTTTTCCTTTAATATTCGCAGGGGTTGTTTTGAAGGAAATGGGTTTGTGGTCATCATTAGTAATTCCATTTTTTGCTGCTCTGGGTTTAGGTTATTTGTTATGGAAAAGTGAGGATGGAAAATTCTATCCCGCAATGCCTTTCATTGGTGCAGGTTGTTTTTTAGGTTTAGCTTTGGTTTTGGCAATTAAATTTTTAGTTTAAGCATATCCTTATTTTAAATTATTATTTAAACACTTTTTGAATATATAAATCCTTAAAAAAGGCTCAATCCCAAATAAGATATGAATAAAGAGAAAAAGTTTATTTTGTTTAGTATCTCGCTTATTCTACCATTAATATTTTATAGAGTTTTAGTACATTTGAAAAGTGGGAAAGTTTCTTACTTGAGGGGTTTGACTGGTTTACAGGTTCATCATTATCATTATGGTATTGTTTTCTTGACTATTGCCGTTATCCTTTTAATCTTTTATAGGATGTCAACATCTACGATTATCATTTCTGGTTTTGGTTTAGGTTGTGTTTTAGATGGTTTTATTTCTTCGCTATTTCCAAGTATAAACCGAGCAGAAGAAATCATCAATTATAATTCGAACTTAATTTCAACAATAATCTTGCTTTTAGGTATTATTTTATTAGTTTTATTTATTTCTAGAAAAAAAGTTAATTATAGCCTTTAATTGGTGATTTATATTCACTGTAACTTGAGGGAGATATTGCTAAACCATCTCTGGCAGCAATAGTTTGGATGCCTGTAATTCTTTGTACTTCCCTTGCTTCTACTATTGGGTCTGCTTTGAGCATTTCTAAACTAAAATGAGTTATAATAGCTAATTTTGGCCTAACTTGTGAAATTATTTTTATTGCTGATTCTGTATCTAAATTTTTTCCTTGAGATTTATCTCCAGGATAAGGTACGTTTAAAATTAAGATATCGGTACCATTTAAGGCTTCAATTAATTCTTCAGTTAATGAAGTATCTCCTGTATAGCTAAGTGTAAATTTAGGACAAAAAATTTTGAAGCCAATTGCAGTTTCATCAGTATGTTCTGTAGGTAAAGCATTAATTTCAACCAATTCTATCCCTACTTTATGGCCGGATTCCATGGGGATAATTTTTTCAACTAAGTTCTGATGGTGTTTAGTTAGGAAAGGGTGACTTCTTTCTAGATTATGTAAAACAGATTTACTTCCAAGGATTATGCCTCTGTGCTCTATACCACCATGAGTCATGGCATCAACTATAACATTTAAATCATTACAGTGGTTAATGTGGTTATGGCTTACTAGAATCGCAGTGTTGTGGTGTAAATTAATTCCAAATTCTTTAGCTTTAATTAGGGAACCAGGCCCTGGATCAAGATGAAACTGTAATTCTTCATCTAATTTTATTATAATGCCTCCGGAAGATCTCAATTGTTTACTAACTACTGCGGAACTACCGGCAGTACCTAAGAAAGTAATTTTTGCCACTATTGATTAGGGCCAGATTTTCTTAATAAAGATTATGATGATAGAAAATTTAGGTTGCGGAAATGCAATATTTGACTTATATTTGATTCTAATCCATAATCTTTATATAAATTTAAACGGAAAAATTATCTACTTAACAGTAATAGGTAAAATTTATGTCTAATAATAACGTTCAACCAATATTTATCATGTCGGAAAATACTAAGAGAACTACGGGAAGAGATGCACAACGTAACAATATTGCAGCGGCTAAAGCTGTAGCACAAACAGTTAGAAGTACTCTTGGTCCTAAAGGTATGGATAAAATGATTGTCGATTCTTTAGGTGATGTAATTGTAACTAATGATGGTGTAACCATTCTAAAAGAGATTCAAATTGAACATCCTGCAGCGAAGATGGTTGCTGAAGTGGCTAAGACTCAAGAAGAAGTAATTGGAGATGGAACAACAACGGCGGTTATTTTAGCAGGAGAATTGTTAAAAAAAGCAGAAGAATTATTAGATCAAAAGATTCATCCTACGGTTTTAGCTAAAGGTTATAGGTTAGCCGAAATCGAAGCTCAAAAAACTTTACAATTAGTGGCTGAACCAATTTATTTTGAGAACGATTCAATCTTAAAGAATATTGCCATTACAGCTATGACTGGCAAAGGTGCAGAATCAAATAAAGAAAAATTGGCAGAATTGGTAGTTGGATCAATAAAAAAAGTATCCGATAAAGATGATATTGATTTGGATAATATAAAAGTTGAAACTATCGTTGGTGATGATGCAAGTAAAAGCAGGTTAATAGAAGGGGTTGTGTTAGATAAAGAAGTTGTGCATTCTAATATGCCCAAAAAAATAAATGATGCCAAGGTAGCTTTGATTGATTGTCCATTAGAGATTAAGAATACAGAAATTGATGCTAAAATTCAGATCACCGATCCAAGCCAATTAAATTCTTTTTTGGAACAAGAAGAAAGAACTTTAAAAGATATGGTTCAAAAAATAATCAACTCTGGTGCGAAAGTTGTAATTTGTCAAAGAGGTATAGATGAATTAGCTCAACATTTTTTATCTAAGAATAATATTTTAGCTCTTAGGAGAGTTAGAAAAAGCGATTTAGAAAAATTAGCTCATGCTACAGGGGCAAAGATAGTAAGTAATTTGAAAGAATTAAGTTCAGATGATTTAGGTTTCGCTGGTTTAGTTAAAGAAGAAAAAATTAATGATGAAGAAATGATTTTCATTGAGAATTGTCAAAATCCAAAGGCAGTTACTTTATTGATTGGTGGCGGAACTGAACATGTTGCTGAAGAAATTAAGAGGGCAGTGAGTGATGCTTTAGGTGATGTTGCTACAACTTTGAAAGAAAAGAAGGTTGTTCCCGGGGCGGGAGCAGTTGAGATGCAATTAGCAAAGAATTTAAGATCTTATGCTAGAACTCTTAGTGGAAGAGAACAATTGGCAGTTGTGGCTTATGCAGAAGCAATGGAGATAGTCCCTAAGACCCTAGCAGAAAACGCTGGTTTGGATCCAATTGATATTTTAACTAAATTGAGATCAGCACATGATCTTAATAAACATAGGTCAGGGTTAAACGCTTTTACTGGAGAATTGATTGATGCTTGGTCACATGGAATCATAGAACCCTTAAAAATTAAAACTCAAGCTTTAAAAAGTGCTACAGAAGTAGCAGAAATGATTCTTAGGATAGATGATGTTATTTTAGGAAACACTGAGGAAAGAGACAATTCTAATAACCAGATGCCTTTGAGAGTATAAATTGGAATATATTAAAGGTTATAAAACGTAATCTTTTTATTCTAAAGATGAGACTTATTAATTATGTTTAAAATTTCCAATATTATTGCACTGTTTAGATTTATTTTATTACCTCTAATAATTTATTTACTTTTGTATAATACCTCTAACAGTAAGTTAATGACTTTGATTTTATTTATTGTTGCCATTATTTTTCATATATTTCAAAGAAAGAAGTATAAGATGGGAGAAATAGGTTCTTTTTTTGACCCTTTATCGGACAAAATATTGGTAATTGGTTTGTTTGCATTTTTTTGGTATGAAAATAAATTCTCTATAATACCTCTTATCTTTTTTGTATTTAGAGATATCGTTGTAAATTCTATTAGGTGGGTTGCTGCTCGTCAAGAATTAATTATTGAAAATAATAAATATGGTGCTTCTATGAAACTGTTTCAGCATTTGATAATTTTATCACTAATCCTAATGGGAATTATTAACTTAGATCTGTTTGATTTAATTTTATTATTATTAACAATTATTGCGGTAATTCTTTCAATTTTTTCTACCTTAAGTTTTTCAAAACAATATGGTAAACAATTAAAGGAAAGAATAAAGGTTGGAAAGAAATTTGATGGTAAAGAGATGATAATTTTAGCTAATAAGAAATCTCGTGGATATCATGATGGTTATAGGAGGTTATTATTGCGAATATTTGCTAGAAGAAGAAAATTACCCATTTATTATTTGAAGAAAGGGAAAAACCTTTTTCGTAATTTGGAAGATCAAATAAAAGATGTAAAAAATATAATTGTTGCCGGAGGAGATGGTTCTTTTGAAGCAGCATTAAATAATCCTCTTTTTGCAAAAAAGAATTTGGGTTTTTTTCCTTTAGGGGCAGGTAATGCCTTTTATTCACATTTCTATAAAGGAAAAGGGATGGAATATTTACGTAGAAAATTTAGGTTTAGAAGAACAAAGTTAGACATCTTAGAATTATCTTGGGATGGTAAAAAAGTACAAACTTTGTTTGCCGGGATAGGGATAGATGCAGAAGTTATGCGGTTGAGTATGAACCGCACTGAAAGTGGATTTAGAGATTATTTTAAAGCAGGATTTAAAGTTGCAGTTGGTTCAAAAGCAAATTATAATTTAAAATTAAAAATTGATGGGAAAGAAATCCATTGGCCAAATTGTGCGAATTTAGTTTTAGCGAAAATAGCTTATTTGGGTTATGGAATTAGATCTTTGTTTTATGTTAAACCGACTGATAATTTAGTTTATGGGATGGGGGTAGTTAATAGGCATTCTCCTTTCTTCAATAAATTCCTTAGATTATGGTCGTTATTATTATCTCATTTAGGAATTGATAAACCTCCTTTGGTTAAATTAAGAGGTAAAAAAATAGCCATAACAAGTGAGATTCCTTTTCCAATTCAAGCCGGTGGAGATTTTTTAGGTTTTACTCAAAGATTAGAAGTAAAGGTTAAACGTAAGCAGAATGTTTTGATAATTTGATAGTAAGATTTTTAAATGAGATTTTAACTTGATAATTAATCTTGGCGATCGTCGTATAACGGTTATTATTCCGGACTGTGGAAATTCTTGCAGCAATCCGGGGACGGGGGTTCAATTCCCCCCGATCGCCCTTTTTTTAGTAAATTTTAAATAAAAGATTAAATGTTAAAATAATTATGACAAATATAATTAGTGATTGTATTCATTGTCAGTAGTTTTTTTAGTTCTAACCCCAGTAAAAACTTATATAAAGATAAAAGAATTAGTTTGAGTTATGAGAAAATGAGTTTTCAGACAGCTAAAGGAGTAAGGGATGTACCTCCGGAAGAGAAGATCATTAAGAATAAAGTAATTGGCATTATCAAGAAATATTTTGAATTATATGGTTTTTCTCCATTGGAGACTCCTACTCTTGAAAGGTATGAAACCCTGGCAGCTAAATATGGTGCTGGTGTTGGTAGCGATGTTCTTAAGGAAACTTTCAAATTAACCGACCAAGGTAAAAGGAAACTGGGGTTAAGATTTGAGATGACAACTTCTTTAGCAAGGTACATAGCTGAGAACCCTAACTTAAAATTACCTTTCAAACGTTATGAGGTTGGTAGGGTGTTTAGAGATGGGCCAATCAAGTTAGGTAGGTATAGGGAATTCTGGCAATGTGATGTTGATTCGATTGGAACTAAATCAATGTTAGCCGATGCTGAACAAATTGCGGTGTTATATTCAGTATTTAAGGAATTAGGATTTAATTTTGTAATTAAAGTTAATAATCGGAAATTGTTGAATGGTATTCTAAACCAAGCCGAAATTAAAGAGAAGAAAGAAGCGTTAATTTCTATTGACAAATTAGATAAAATTGGTGAGAAGGGTGTAAGTAAGGAATTACAAGATAGAGGATATAAACCAGTGCAAATTAAAAAATTGTTTAGTTTGTTAAGTGGCAGTTTAAGGGAAGTTAAGAAAAAAGTTATTGATGAAGAAGGTTTAGAAGGTATTGACGAATTACAAGAATTGTTTTCTTATCTTAAACAGATGGGCGTTAAAGCAGAATTTGACATTTCCTTAGCAAGAGGTCAAGCGTATTACACTGGAACTGTCATTGAAGCATATTTGAAGAAGAGTGCAATAACTGGTTCTATTGCTGGTGGTGGTAGGTATGATGAAATGATTGGTGGGTACGTTGGTGGTGGAAGGAAAATACCGGCAGTTGGTGTTTCTTTTGGAATTGAACCGATCATGGAAGCTTTAAAATTGCAGCAGGAGATGAATAAAAGAAGTTTAGCGCAAGTTTTAGTACTTCCGATAAATACAATTAAAGAATCCTTACAGATTTGTCAAGAGTTACGTGAGAATGAAATTAAAGTTGATTTAGCTATGTTGAAAGGTGTAAGTAAAAATTTACAGTATGCTAAAGCCTTAAGTATTCCTTACGTAATCATAATTGGTGAGAATGAACTGAAAAAGAAAAAATTTTTGTTACGTGATATGAATTCTGGCATGGAACAGATGTTAACTCTGAAACAATTAATTAGTGAACTTAATTCTTCAAATGAATGAAAAAAATTTAAAACTGGTTGGTTACATTGCTGTAGCGATAGTTTTAATTAATTTCTTGCTGTTTATATTTACAGTCATTAGTTGGCAAATATTTCTAATTATTTTAGCTATGGCATACGTTTTCAATAAATTCATGTTACCTAAATTAAAGAATTAATTTTACCATTTATCGTCTTCATGACGAGTGTAAACAATCGGTTTACTTTTAACAATCATTGAATGTTCAAATTGACTAACTATACCGGAAGAAACCTCCACTAAAGGAGGATAAGCATTTACAATCCCTATTTTTTGTAATTCACGTAATCCCAGAGCTGTCCCTCCCTTCCCAAATTTACGTGTTAGCCAACGCGTGGTAAATGGTAACCCATTAAGTGATTTAACATCATCTAAGATTTTACGTGCATAAGGTGAACGAACGCCTTTATCTTTCTCAATCATGAAAATGGTTCCTTCACCCTTCTCTTTAATCATTCCATCACCATCAGTTACAAAAGGTTCAATGGCAATTTGCCAATCCTCTTGTAATTCGGTTTTATCCTTATTATTAAATGAGGGGATGGAAACTCCCGCATGAACTTTATATTGATCTATGGTATGTCCCGATAAATTTTTGATGGTGTTAAAACCTAAAGCTTCCGCTTCAGAAGATTGTGCTTCCCCTAATTCCCATAATTGCCTACCTGGTTCAACTAATTTTATTGCAGAGCGTAAAGCATTTTGTGCAGCTTTAATCATGCCCTTATATTTATCACTGTTACCTACTTCAATGGTCATGGCGTTATCAGCAATCCAACCGTCTTGATGTACTCCAATATCAATTTTAACTAAATCTCCTTCTTTTAACTTAGTTTCATCTCCATCTTTTGGGCAGAAATGGGCAGCAGTATCATTAATAGCCATTTGTGCCCAAGCAATTTGACCACCTAGTTCTTGAATCCTATTTTCACAGTAATCCATCACTTCTAAACAAGAAGCTTCAGGAACAAAAAGTTTAGCCCCTTCCCTACGTACTTGAGAAGAAATTTTTCCCGCTTTCCTAATTTTTTCTTGAACCTCTTTATCCATGCAATTATCTTTAGAAGAATTGTATATAAATTTTACTCTAATCTTTCATTTCCAAAGGGGTGAAGTTTAGATATTAAATTACATTCTCTACAAAATCTACACCTTACGCTGACAATAAATCTTCCTTCTTCAGTAATTTCACATTCACAATTAAGTTTTATCATCTTTTTAAAGAAAAAACTGATTTATTTAAACCTTTTTTTTTAATTCAAACTTAAAACTTTTACTTTTTTCTTCTTGTAGTTCTAGGTGGAGTGTAAACAAACCAATCATCTTTAGTTATTGGATGGAAGTAATCTGCTTCATCTATTAGGATTTTGGCAGTTGTTTTTTTAACAGCAGCTATTTCAACTCTAACTCCTTCACTTTTCAAATGCCTAACTAATTCTACATAATCTGAATCTCCTGACATAATGATGATGGTGTCCACCTTTGATGCTAATTGGGTTGCTTTAATGGATAAAGGAATATCTGCAGATTTATGGCAAGGTACAACAGAACCATAATAATGTTCATATAATCTTTCTGCTAATTTCGAAGAAATGTTTTTTCCTTCTCTAAAATAAATCAACCTGTTTAATCCCCTACTGTTTAATAACCTAGGAATAATCTTGTCAAAATTGATCATAGCATTAGTTGTTTTAGAAGCATCATGGATACTTCTTTCAATATTGTTTCCATCACATAATATGGCGACAGATTGATTAATTAGAATATTCTTCCCATTATTCATCATATTACCTCTCTTCTCTTTAAGTATCAAGAAATTAAATAATTATATAAGTCTTTTCTATTCAAATTCTATCAAAATCATCTTCGTACCTAATAATATCTTCTTCGTCAAATTGACCATAGGAGATTTCCAATACACGAACTTCTTTATTTTTAGAAGAAAGACGATGTTTAGATTTTTTTGGAATCAAAATTGTTTGTCCTTTGTTTAAATGATGCTTATTTCCATCAATCTCAGCGATAACTCCGTCATCTAGGGCAACCCACATTTCTTCACGGTTTTCATGGGATTGTAATGATAATCTTTTTTTTGGGATTACAGTTAATATTTTAACAGTAGAATTTTCATTGTGTGTAAACTGTTCAAATTTACCCCATGGTTTGTTAACAATTAAAAATTCTTGCTTATTTCCAGGAAAAATTTCTTGAATTTTTTTTAATGTCTCTTTTGGAGATTTAACTTTAATACAATCAACAATTTTTGTTGCTGGGAAATCATTACCTCCCGGATGAATTTTATCTCCAAAGAATAATATGTTTTCTAATTTTATTTCATTATGTTTAGCAAAATTTCTTATTCCCCATTCCTTATCCAAACCTTTTCTAGTAATATCAACAGAAGTTGTTCCACCAATTCGGATATCGTATCTTTCTTCAGAGAGATAATTTCTAAGGAAATTAACCCAAGTGGTTCTAATTTTTCCTTCAGGGTCATATTTTTTTTTAATTTCAGATGGCGCATTTCTACCAATAGCAGATAAAGTAATTTGTGATTCACGATCTTGCAATTGATCTTCTTTAGTTGTCATCGATTGAATATTGTATTCATAAATTAGTTTTTCAAGAGCTGTAAGGATTTCTTTTTTTTCTTCCTCATTAAAAGTGAGATTATATTTCTCTTCATACTTGTTATTTTCTACAAGTGTGTAGTTGGTTCCGGTAGTTCCTAAAATATGATGTTTTTCTTTAATTAAAGAAGAGATCATTTTTATTAAATCAGCTGACTTAGTTCCACTTATAAAAGCAAATTCATAGCCTTTTTTAATCATAAAAGATATCTGTTTGGCCATCTCTAAAGAGATTTGTTGACAAGATTCACAGATGGTATCATCTACATCAGCTATAATTATTTTTTTTTTGCTAAAATCAATTTCTGGCTGAAAATTAGAATTAGCATGATTGTATTTTTCTAAGGTGTCGGTAGGGAACCATTGTCCTTCATGAGTAAATGAAGATATTTTTCCTAAAGGTGCTAACTTTTCAAAACAATCTCTTTCTATGGAGGAAAAACCAGGTGGTAGAATATCTAAACATTTAGGGTCAACGATAAATGCTCCTGCATTAATTAAATTTGATGGTGCTTCTTTTCGGGCTGGCTTTTCAACAAAGTTAATTATTTTTTCCCCATTCAATTTAGCAACACCAAAGTTTTCTACATCTTCTCTTGGAGTTAAAGTCATAATTAAAGAATTTTTATTCTGTAAATATTTTTCACGCATTTGACTGAAATTAATGTTCATTAGATTATCTCCCCAAGTTAAAAAGAAAGGTTGGTTTAAACCACTGGAAGCTAATTTAACAGCCCCTCCAGTTCCCAAAGGTTCAGATTCAATTGAGTAAGAAATCTCTACCTCCCATCTAGAACCATCTTGAAAGTATTTTTGAATTTGTTCCGCTTTATAACCAATTGAAAGAATTATTTTTTTAACACCATGCTTTTTTAGATTTTCAATAGCATGTTCAATTATCGGCTTTCCATGAATAGGTAGAAGTGGTTTTGGGGTTTCATAAGTAAGTGGCCTTAATCTTGTACCTAAACCGCCAGCAACAATAATGGCGGTGTCTATTTTATTAACCATCTTTTTAACAAGAAACTTGTTGGTTTATTTTTAAACAATTATGGAATAATGATCATTTTTTCTTTATTTTTCTTACAATTCAAAAACTGACCATAATCTTTATAAATGAAACCTATTGGGAGATTAATGGACGGCCATAGGGGCGTGGTTCTACTCGATCCCATTTCGAACTCGAAAGTCAAGAACGCTTCCGTATTGGTGTGTACTGCATTTCGCGGGAAATCCAGTAAGCTGTCCAACTTTTCTTATTAAATAACAAGATAATAGAGAAATTTTAATTTAAACTTATTTAAAAAAATGGAAAAAATTAACATAGCTACATACAATATTACTGGTGCAATAAATAGTACAAATCGTTTTTATTCAAGGATAAAAAAACCTAAATTTCAAGATAAGATAAATGAAGCTAAATTAAACCTAGAGAAAATAGCTACTTTTATTGAGGAAAAAGATCTTTCTATAATTACCCTACAGGAAGTTGATATCTGTTATAATGGTAATGAAAAACTTCATCAAGCAGAATTCCTTGCAGATCATCTTTCAATGAATTATAGGTATGTTGCGCATTCAAATTATTCTCTACCTAATGGCTTAAGGGTAACAACTGGTTTGGCTATGTTTACTAAATACGATATTTTAAATTCTAAAGTGATTAATTTTGATCAAAGTAGACTTCCATTTTTACAAAAAATGAAGAAATTATATGTTGGAAATAAAAAAGCATTATGTTCAGTTGTGGATACAGGAGAAGGAGTTATTAATGTGATTAGTTCTCATCTAACTCATAACTCTGACAAACAGAAAGAATTTGAATTAAAAACTTTGTTAGATGTATGTTTAGATAATTCTCCCTCTTTATTAATGGGCGATTTAAATTCTACTCCTTCTATTACAAGAGAAGGTTTAGAAGATAAGGATTGGTTTTATAAGACAGATAATGCCATGTCTATTTTAAGAAGGTATAGTGATTTTTTTCAGTATGATCCAAGGTTAGGTGATTTTAGGTTGATGCCAACTAATTTTAATGACATTATGACTAGTCCATCAGACCTTCCAAATAAAAAAATAGATTATCTTTTCTTATTCCCTTACGGTGGAGATTTTTCTCTTTCACAAGAAGAAGTAATAGATTTGAGAATTTCTGATCACCGTCCAGTTTTAGCTCATTTGAATTTTAAACAATAAGTTCATCTTCCACAAGCCTTTTAAACTAATTTTCAAAATTTTTATAGTTGATGAAAGCACTTATTTTGGCAGCTGGTTATGCCACAAGATTATATCCTTTAACAA
>CAZRHO010000013.1:0-17074 GCA_964599955.1 uncultured Methanosarcinales archaeon | reverse complement strand
GTGAAGATGATGAAAATGACCAATTAACTTACTCTTGGAATAATAACCAATTTAAATTAAGTGAAGAAGGTGAAGTTTCATCTACCATAACTACAACTGGAACTCATAAAATAACTTTGATTGTCGAGGATGCAGATGGATTAAAAGATTCTATTAAATTTGAAGTAACAATTCTTGAAAATTATGATGGTGCTATTGATTTAATTGATTCCCCCGTGGAAGAGTTACCTGAAGAATTACCGGAGGGTCTTTCGGAATGAATTGTAAAAATTTAATGGCTTACATTATCATTTATTTAATGATAATTATGCCTATTGCTTATGCTGACAATGGTTTACCGGGGGATACTTTAGGTTCAAGTGATCAAACATATTCTTTGGATGAATTTTATAATAATCCTACTCCTGAAAATTTTGGACAGTTAACTCCTCAAGATCAATCAACTTTTTTACAAACTAATTATGATCCGGTTCTTGCTGCTAGTTTTTATAGTAATCCTGCCAATTTAGATCATGCTACACCAGAAACTAATCAGAAATATTTTGGTGATTTAAGTAACATTGGAAAAAATCCACAATCAGATGATGCTTTTTTTTCAGGTAATTATAAAGGTGCAACTTCTGAAAATTTAAGAACTTTCTTAAAAGTAGATGATAACAAAGGTTCTGCAAATAAATATTTTACAGATAAATTTAAAGCAAGTTATGAATTTGATGAAATATCTAATGATTTTAATTATGATTCTAATTCTGGAAAATTAACTAACAACGGGAAAACTATTTCTTTCTCAGATTTTTCTGATAAACCTAAAATTAAAAAGGTTGTTACTATCGGTACTGGTTTTAGAATTGTAACAGAAGAAGATCAACAAGAGATTGACATTGAAGGTAATGGTGAAACAGAGATTTCAGTTAATGAAGATGGAGATGTTGTTTTAAAATCTTTAAATTCTGATGGTGTTGAAACAACCAGGTCTTTTAAGGTTCATTCAACTGAAAAGAAATCAACTTCAATAAAATATAACCAGGATGGTTCATTAGAAATAAAGGGGAAAGTAAGTGGTTCTATTGGTAAAGGTAAAGATTTTTTATCTTATAATAATCATGCAGGGAAATTAATAATTAAATCTAACGGGGATATTTTTGCAGATAATGCTGAAGTAATAACTCCTCTTTTTTATGCAGACGGTAATTTCCATAAAGAAGGAAATGAAGTGATTGCATGGGATCACGGTGTGCACGATGGACGGTTAGGTAACATAGATAAGGAAGGAAGAACTATTATTATTGATAAAACTACGCGTGTTGGTGCAAAAACTTTAGGTCAATTGAAAGAAAAAAAAACTAGTTTGAAAGTTCACTTATTTAAAACTGCAAAATTTTCTGAAAATTATGCTCCACCTAAACCCCCACAAACTGAACCTGGACAAAGTACTAAACCTAAACCTAAATTAACTGATCAACAAAAACAAGAACAAATTGAAAAGTTAAGAAAACTTGCCAGAACAATTAAACCTCCAATTGGAGATATTGGTAAAAACGGGGAAGTTTGGATTAATAGAAATGATAACCAAGAAATAATTGTTACTGCAAAAGGTTTAGTTGATGTTGGTTTTTATAATACTGACCCGGCAATGAGAAGTGGCGCAACTATGTCTAGGAGTGAACCGCATTTCAGAGGTGAGAACGGTATTTCTGAATTTGATTTACGTGCTGGGAATGTAGTCCTGGCAACAATAAGAAGTAAAGCCAAATATAGTGATGATCAATATGTTGCTTCCGATGATGATTCTTATGGTATTAGTACTAATCAAGATGGAAGTTTGTTAAGAGTAACCCGTGAAAATTCTCACCGTGATGGAATTATTGTTGATTGTAATAAATGTGAAGTTGGTAAATCTGCTGCTAACATTAAGAAAACGATAGCTTTAGCAACTAAAACCAAGTTACGTGGGGTTTATACACCTGATGAAACGTTTATTTTTGATTTAGATGTGAAAGTTACAGCTGATGGTTTAAGTTATCATCCTTCTACAGAAGATTTAGGTACTATAGCAGATAAACAAGGTAGAAAACAAAAAGTAATTTTAGGAAGAGACATGATTATTAATGTTCCTTGCGGTTCTGGTAAAGAATGTAATTTTCAATTAGCAACCGATTCCGATTCCTCTTCAACTAATGCTTATTATGAAACTTTTGATCCTGAAACTAAAGAAGCTAAACGTATTAAGATTGATTTAGGGTTACAGAATGTTATTGGTCAATCAATAATCTTAGTCTCTGAAAGGAATCAAGATAATGTTGAAAAATTAATGAGATTAATTGAAAGAAAACAATTTAGTAAAATAGGTAAATCTAACATTGAATTTGATAATGACCCAATTTTAAGGGACCATATTCTAAAACAAACTGGGATAGATATAACTAAAGTAAATGATGCTAAATATATGAAAAAGATTTCTCGTGCAGTTAAATCTCGTGTTCAAGCAATGAATATGATTGAAAAATTAAGAAAGCGAGGATATAATTTAAATGATAACGGGGAACCATTAGATCAGAAAACAATTGATAAAATTAACAGATTAAATCAGAGAAGAAGAAGCACTGATTTTTATCGTTATCAAAATATGAAAGTATATTTAGCAAGAGCTAATATTAGAACTGCACTTGCATATAGGGATACTTGTGATGATGGTGAAGGTTGTTATATTAGTGAAGAAGATTATGTTAAAATTAAAAAGCAAAATAAAAAACAAATTATTAGTGCTTATAAAATACTTAAAGTTGCTAAATTAGAAAGAATTCAAAGACAAAAAGTTGCTGAATTTAAAAGAATTCAAAAAGAGATTAGAAGCGGGAATGTTCCAAAAGGTACCAATCCTCAAAAGTTTTCTGGGTTAGTTAAAGAAAGAAATAGGATACAAGATGATACTGCTAAATTAAGTGGTTCTATTCAAGCTAAGGAAAGTAATGTTAAACATCATAAAACAAGAAGAGATAATTTAGAATCTAAAAAAACAAAATTAGAAAAAGATCTTAAAAAAAAGAGGGCTTTGTTTGAAGATGCTAAATATTATACAGGGCTAGGTTGGATAAAAAGAAAAGCGAGAGGTATAGATTGGGATGAATGGGAAAGAATTAAAAAACAAACTTTCAATGATATAGTTAGTTTACAAAGATCTCTTAGAGAAAGTAAAACTCAGTTATCTTATTCAAAAGATCAAATTAAAAGTATTGAAAAAGAAATCAAGATTGATAAATCTAAGGTTCTCTTATTAAAAAAGGATTTAACAAAAGTAAATACCGGTATAAAAGATTCCATAATCGCTCAATCTAGTAATAATAGGCCAGATTATGCTGCAAAAATGGCTTTACAAGCAGGTGATAAGGATGCTGCTAAACATTTTGCAAAACATGCTTCTGCTTTCGATAAAGATATAGGAGCAAAAATCAATTCTTTGGTTGAAAATAGTCCTGATGTAGATGATTTAGCTAGGCGTCATAAAATAAAGAGTAGGGCATTCACTGATGAATCTTCTAAAATCTCTGGTCTTATGATTTATGATGCAGTTAATGGTAATGATTTAGCTGGACTTAATCAAATTGTAAATTCAATTCCTGAAAATGCTGAAGGAGAATTAGGCGTAATGCGTAGTAGGGCTGGTGCAGCTCTTAATTCATTAGGTATATTTATGGTCAAACAACAGCTTAAGGAAGAACAGAAAATTGTTAGTGATAGAATTAAAACAAGTGATGAGAAATATGATGGTGCTTTTGGGTATCTTGAATTTGTGGGGATGAATACATTTGATATGGGAACTCAAGCAGTTACCCTCGGTGAAGTGAGTGCATTAGATGTTATGCAGGATGCTGATTTAAGATCAATTTCTGAACTTAAAAAGAGAAGAACTTCTTCTCAAAATACATTAAGAATTTTACGTGCTTATAATAATGCTGGTTTATCTATCTCCCAAGCATATTCTGATATCAGTAAGGGAAGTCTAGATCCAAAAGCTATTGGGAACGATAATGGCATAAAATATATTAGATTAAAACCAAGCTCATTTTCTGAAACTAGACCGGATGGAACAAAAGTTAAAACATGGGTAGATCCCCAAATTGATATTTCTAGTACTAATTTTTATACATTATCTAAGCAAGCAAGAGGCACTCGTTTAACAACTGCAGATTACGCAAATATCGATTCTGATAAAGCCGTAAGGACAGAGGTTATTCATAATGGGAAGACATCCCCCGCAGAACAACAATGGAGACAAATTTATGAGAAGTATCCTGGAACTCATCATTCTAGTACTGCGATTGCAAGGATAAAAGATCTAGATAAAAGAGGAGATTATACATTTGTTTCTAATAGGTTCTTAGATGACTATGGTGAAATGGCAATGTCTGTTGCAACACCGTTAGATGTAATTCCTATTGGTTTAGTATTAAATCAAGGTGCTAAATTAGCTAATTTGGGGGCAAAAGGTGTCCAAGTCTTTCAAAAAACTAGATTAGCAGCAAAAGTAGTAAAAGCGGAAGATGCTTTAAAATTAGCTAGAGTAAGTGGTGATACTGTTAGTATTGTGAAAGCTGAAGAGGCAGTAAATGTGGTAAGGCAATTAGCAGCTAATGAAGGAAAGTTAGTAAAATCTGTTAATCTTGGGAATATTCGTCATGCTTCAACTGAAACAAGGGCCCTTTTAACAACTCAGGAAGACGCTTTAAAAATAGCTAAAGTAAGTGGCGATACTGCCAGTATTGCGAAAGCTGAAGAAGCAGTAAATGCAGTAAGACAATTAGCAGCTAATGAAGGGAAGTTAGTAAAATCTGCTAAGGCCGGAGGATTACATCCGGGAACTGCAACTAAACAATTAAGAGCATCAAAAATATCTCATGTTGATGATTTAAATACAGCAAATAGACAATTATTCCAAGCAAAGAAAGCAGGAGATTTACCGAAGGTAAAACAACTTGAAAAAACAGTTGAAACTGCACAAGCTGCAGTTAAAACTGTAGAAACTCAGCAGAAAGCTTTGAAATTAAGTGGGAATGCCGTTTCAAGATGGTGGAGAAATAGTTTACTTGGTAAACAGAGAGTGGCTTGGGGTCCAGGATATCGTCAAGCAGTTAAAGCACAAAGTAATTTAAATAATGCCAGAGATGCCTATATGCATAGTAAGAAGGCTTTTGGCGTAGCTGATATTGGCTTAGATGTAAGTCAGGATCTAATTAAAGCTAACCAAGCATTTCAAAGTGCTCAATTGTCTATAAGAATTGGTAATTCAGTTAGATCTACAACTAATGCTTGGACACTAAATTCAGACTTAAAAAAATTAGATCAATTTGCTGTAAGTTTAGTTAGGACGCCAGATGGTAGGATGTCTGTAGGTTCTTTAGCTCACTTAGATGATACACAAAGGTTAGCTGTTCAAGATAAAGTTGCATCCGTTAATGCTCTTCTAAAAGATGAAGCTGCTGCAACTAAAGCTCAGAAAAGAATTGCTAAAATGTCCGGAGAAACATCAGGTGTTGATTTACCTTCACCAAAAACTTCTGATCCTAAGTTTTTTGCAGAACTAGATAAATATGAAACAGTAAATCCAAATACTCTAATTGAAGAAGGGTCATTAAAATCTATTGTTGATGGTAAAAGACCCGTAGCTATAGTTCCACCTGCTTTATTAGAAAATTCAATTACTAGTGAAAAAATTAAAAAAGCAATTGAGTCTGGTGAGTTAGTAATAAATGAATTTAAATATGTTACAAAAGAAGGTTTTGAAACTAAATTTTTGGCAGTTCATTTAAAAGATTCAAAAGTAGGGATAAAATCATATGAAAGGTTAAAAGAGATATATAAATCTGGAAATTACGTTACTCCTGCTGGTGATAGAGAGATAGGAAGAATTTTACGATACACAGAAGAAAGTATAGATGAATTTATTGATTTTGCTTATCCAACTACTGCTAAACAAATCTTAACTGATACTGAAGTTCAGAGATTGAATGGTTTATTAGCAAGTTTAGAAAATTCAGGTGCTACTTTTTTAGATGATGTTTCTAGTGGTGCTAGATTACACCCTGACACTGTCCCTTTTGGATTAAAGGGTGCGGCAGCAGAGGCTGAAGAGTTAATGTTACGTGGAGGGTTAGTTCCTGAATCTCTTGTTGATGATTTAGCAAAAAGTGTTAAAGCGGAAGAAGCAGTTGCAGGAAGTACTTTTGCTGTTGCTAACAGAGTAAGTGATGAATTAGAATTACAAAGAACTGTTGGCGTGTCAGATAATCTTCCTCCTGTTAAAAAGCAAGTGGTAGATGATTTACCACCATTAAGACAAACTGAACAAGTTCAGTTAGCAGGTGGCGGTGATAATTTAAGGCCAACTAATCTTGATGATAGTGTAGATATTTCAACTATGGGGACAATGACTCATGTTGATGATGAGTTTAAATTAGCTCAAAGACTTTCAGATGAATTAGGTGTTCCTATTTCTTATTCAAATCATGCAGGTGATTTTGTAATTTCAGGTTTAAAATTTGATGAATTTGAATTCTTGGGATCGGGATTGTAAAAAGTAATGGCCAGTTACTTAGCCTAGAAGCTGCCAACTTAGTTACAAGGCAAGCTAAGAAAGCAGGAGTGGATATTTTTCAAGGTAAGAGAGTTGCAACTTTTACTCCTCAATCTAAGGTTGCAGCTGTAGGTTGTGCATTTATGGGTTTAGCTTGTGGGGGAACTGGCATTGATACGCTAACAAAAATAGACGACCTTCCAATTGATACGCCTATTAGGGTTACTGATGACGTGGGAGATGTTTATCATGGAAGAATTGTTGGTAGAGGTACTGGAATTGACGAAGTTGGTGAAGTAGTACCGGCTATTAAATTAAAGGATAATTTTGATAATACTTTTTCATTAAGAGCTCAAAATATTGATGAATCAAGTTTGATTGCTCAAGGAAATAATTTTAGAGTTTCAAGTATCAGTGGAAATTCTTATCGTGGTACTTATTTGGGAGAAAGCGATGATCTTATTAGATACATTGATGAGTTTGGAAATGGAAAGTTACTTGATAAAGAAAGATTAATTCCAAACTCAATTGTAAAGCCAGGGTCAAATTTTGAAGTCACATCGGTAAGCGGTAATACTTATGGTGGTAAATTAATAGAAGAATCTCATTCACATATTAGAGTTCTAGAAGAAGATGGATCTCTTGTAAGTTTAGTTAAGGATAGATTAGATTTAAGAACATTTAGAAAAACAAATCCTTCAGTTGAAACCATCCCTTCGGTAAAAAGATCTAATCTTGATTCTAATCCTTCTATCCCAGCAAGAGAAAGATATGGAATAGTTGATCATATATATCGTGGTAATGATTATTCTTTTGGATCAATTATTGTTGAAAAAGGCACAGGTAAGAAATTTTTTGTCACAAACAAAGGAGTATCTGAAAATATGTTGGCTAGCAAGTTAAATGAATTCCTTCATTCTAAGAGAAGTGGAATTGTAAAAGATAAGTTGAAGTATCCCGAGATGCGTTTTGAAGATTTTGGAGATGGAAAAGTGTTATTATCTGGTTGGGCAGAAAATTCTCTTGAATTGAAAAAGTATGATGACGTAGGCCATATTAATCAAAATTTAATTACAAAAGTAGATCCAAATGTTGGAAGGCATGCTACTGTTGAAAATGTTTGGGTACGTAATTGGGACTTTAAAGCTGAACACATGTTAATCAACCCAAAGACTGGAGAAATGACCGTCATTGATTTGGAGAAAGCTTTTGGTGGTGATATGGAATCAATAAGACTTTGGGGAGGAGCGGAAGATCTTGATATAAGGATGTTAGATACTTTAAGTGGTCCATCGCGTCCAAACCCTTATCTCACTGGGTCAATTGATGATTTTGAAGATGCAATAAATGTTATTAAAAATTTAGATGATGCTGATTATGATACAATCAGAAAATTGGCAAGAGAATCTGGTTATTCGCCATCTGATGTAGAAAGAATTGTTCTTGAACTTCAGACAAATGCTAAAAATCTTCAGAAGGATTTAGATTATATGTTAGAAAGTAAAAGTCGACGTCTTGCAGATCCCACAGTTCGTAAATCAGATGAATTAGTTGAAGTAGGAATTGTAAGAGAATCAATCCCAGGTAGTGTTAAATTTGATGAAGTTTCTGAAGTAATTGTTCCTCCTCAAAAATTGAAACCAAAAGATATTATGGTTCATGAAGATGGTTATTTAATTAGGGATGCTGATAACCTTTATTTTGCAAATAAAGATGGTGTTTTTAGTTTAGAATTAACTCCTGATTATAAGTTAAGGAAAGATCTGCACATCATGACAATTGAAGAGAATCCTGCTTTGATGTCTGAATTTAGAACATTAGTCGATGATTTAGATAATGGCAAATTAATTGCAAGGGAAGCAAATGAGAATGAGAAATACCTTTCTTTTATGATTGAAGTTGCAAAAGATAAGAGGCAATCTGTTCATGTTTCATCTAGTAATTTAGATGGTGATTTGTTTAATGTTCATGGTTCTGTTAATGGGAAGCCAGGTTCGCATCAGGCTTATTTAGATAATTATCAAGCAATTACTGATGAAAATCCAATTCTTAGAAATTTGCATGCAAAAATGAATGCGAAAGGTAATCCTGTAAAGTTAACTGATGATGTTCTGATACCATACGATAATCTGGCATTTGGTTCATACGGCGATGATTTTGGTATAAAATATCGTATTTTTCATCCAGATGAAATAATTGGTCTTGCAAGAAAAGATAAAAATTTCAAAGGGGAAACTTTTGAAGATGCAGTGAAATTTCTTTCTGATAGCCAAGTTGAAAGAATGGCAGGACATGAAACTTTTCACGCTGCATATCGTGGTTTATTAACACCTGAACAAAGAAAAAAATGGATTGATTTTGTAATTACAAAAACTGACGAAGGTAACATTAATAATATTGAATTCTTATTGATGAAAGATGATTTAATTATGAAAGGATATCCTGATGATTTGTTTAAATTAGATGGTTCTGTTAATTATGATAGTTTAATGGCAGAAGAATTTCTAACTTATAGGTCTCATCATTATACTTTTGGAAAACCTGAATTGCCTACTGTTAATTTTAAGATTGACCCTGATGAATTAAGTATGTTAAAAGAGATTGGAATTATTGATGAATCAGTATCAGATTTAAGATCTATTCCATCAGCAAAACAAACTAAAACAGGATTTACTTCAGATTCTAATTTCTTTAAGGAATTAGATAAATATGAAACAGTAAATCCAAATACTTTAGTTGAAGAAGGGTCATTAAAATCTATTGTTGATGGTAAAAGACCTGTAGCTATTGTTTCACCTGCTTTATTAGAAAATTCAATTATTAATGAAAAAATTAGAAAAGCAATAGATTCTGGTGAATTAGTAATAAATGAGTTTAAATATGTTACAAAAGAAGGTGATGAAGTTATATTTTTAGGGGCACATTTGAAGGATTCAGAAATAGGGATAAAATCATATGAAAGGTTAAAAGAGATATATAAATCTGGAAATTATATTACTCCTGCTGGTGATAGAGAGATCGGAAGAATTTTACGTTATACAGAAGAAAGTATAGACGAATTTATTGATTATGCTTATACAACTACTGCTAAACAAATCTCAACTGGTGAAGAAATTGAAAAAGGTATAAGCAAACTTAAACAATTAGATTCAACTTCTGATGAATTTAGAATACATGCAGATAATTTACATTCTTTAGCAGTAACTGATAGTTATGGTGCACAAAAGTTACCTGTGTTTGAAAGTACGTTAGATGAACTGGGCGAATATTCTTTGATTGAAATATCCCTAGATCGAGCAACTATAAAAGCTTTAAATGATATTAGCTATGAAACAGGTACTGCTGCAATTTCAACACAACATCAATCCTTAGTGAAATTTGCTAAATCTCAAGGTTTACCTGTAACAACATTACAAAAAACAACTTTTATTGCCATACCAAAATCTTCAACTGTAAAATTAACTGATATTTTGGATGAAGTTAAAAAAGCAGAATCTGCAGTAAGTAGTTCTGCAGGACAGAAATCAATCTTACGTGTAGGTACAGTTGAAAGTCATACTGGCGATTTAATGCAAGCTAGGTTAAAGACAAGAAGAAGTATGAATTATAATGAGAGAACAGGCGAAATTATTTCTTATAATGACGATGTAGCAAAATGGCATAATGGACTAGATCTAAAAGAAAGAGCACAAAATAACGATATATTTAGAGGTTATGATGAAACATTAAAAAGTGATTTCAATGAATTAAATAAATTAAGAGGTTCAGGTTATAATGCTGAATATCAAGAAAAATTAGTTACATTACTAAGAACTGATTTACAAGATGTAAATTTTAATTCATTAGAAACTGTTAAATCTTATTTGGCAGGAGGGTCACAAGCAAAATCTTCAACAAAATTATCTGAAGGTGACTTATTAATATCTATAGATGGAATTGGTTTAGGTCAAAAGAATTTTGATGAAGTTTTAGATTTAACAAATTATGGATTGTCCGATGAGTTATTGGCTAATCAGTTAGGGAGAAGGATTGATTTTGATATTAAGAATGTTAATATAGAATTAGCAAAAGCCCATGATAGAGCAGTAGGAAAAATTGTTTCAGTTGATACAAAAACTTTAACTTATTTTTCAGATATAGCTAGAAATTCAGGATATTTACAAAGTCAATTAAACACAGTCGATGATTTAAAAGATTTCTTAAGATGGGAATTTAGAAATAAAGCTAGATTTAGAGGTGGTGATGAAGCATTTATGAATGTAAGAGCAATAGTTTTCAAAAATAACCCCTCTTTAATTGATGATATGCAAAATTCTGTTTCAACATGTAAGTCTTGTGGTTACCAAGTTAGGATTGGTGCAAAAGAAATTTCTGCAGGAGAAGATTTTACTTCTGCAATTTCTAAGTCAGATGAGGCAACTCAATTATCTAAAGCAAGTGGTAATTCACCTATCCTTATCAATAAAGAAGGGGTTGCTAAACCTGGTTATTTGGGACCAACTATTTTAACTAAGGTTGATGGTTATAATGATGAAGTAAGTGTATTATTTAACAATGTTAATTCTTATAATTCTGACATTGTTTTTAGTAACCCATTACCACAATTAGGAGATAATATTTATGGGGCAAAAGCTGTATCTTATGTCCAGGATGATGGTTCTGTTTCAATTGCATTTTTAACTGAATCCGTTAATACACATCATAGACACGCACTGGCAGAATTAGTAGGCGGCCAGAAAAAAGATTTAATTAGGGCTGGTGATTGGAAAAATTATTTGGTGTCTGATATTAAAAGTAGATCTCTTGGATTTGAATTTCAATTTGATAGGTCTACAGGGAAAATAATTGGAGTTGAACATAGTTCAGAAATAAGTAGAATACAAAGAGAAAGTGCATCGGGAGGATTTACACTTTCAGAATCTTTTGTTGATAATGTTGAGAACCAATTATTGGGTCAAATAGATTTAGATTTATTAGATGAATCCTTATTTGATGCAATAGAGTTAGTTAATAGGGATGAGATCAGATTAGCTATTGCAAATTAGTTAAATTACTTAGTGGTTATTAAAACAATTATAATTGAGAAATTATTTGAAAATCCCTTTTGGTCTTCTTACACCAAATTTAGAAGTTTCATATTCTGTTTTAGAGATTGTTAATATGTATTCTAAGGGGTCATTAAAATTTTTAAAATTTGGATTTACTATGTAATTTGATTGATAACTTAATGTTAATTTTCTTAATTTTTTTGCCCATCTAAAAGCTGTTTCTTTTTCAAATTCATTTTTTTCATGATGATTTAAAGAATTGTATAATTCCCAATCAAATGAAGAAAAATCTTGATAAAATTTTTCTAAATTTTCACTCCATTCTTTTTCTTCTGAAGTTAATTCTTCTTCTTGCATGTAAATTTGGTCAATAGTTGATTCTAAAAAATCAATGTCTTTTTTTTGATATGAATGGAACCAACATAAATTAGATTTGTTTTTTTTTAAAAATTGACTTAAAATTCTTTCGCGACTCATTAAAATTACTTCTAATTTTAACTCATTCCAATTTAACTCTCTGTTATCATATTTAATTTTCATTTTCAATATTTATTCATGATAATTTTTATGTTTTAATTATCTATTTAATGATTTAACCATTTTAGTTCTAGCTCTTGTTTTTCACTATCAAATAATAAGTATGTTTGAGGTAAATCGTAAAAAAGCCCAATACCTCCAGGGTTAATTAAATATTTATTTTTTGCATCTAATTGAAATTTATCATTAATACCAAATTTTTCTTCTCTTACTTGCCCAACTTTATTTTTACTAAAAATAGAATATTTATGTGAATGTCCAAAAAAACATAAATCTATAAATTCAGGCAAATTTTTAAATTCTTCTTGAGCTTCATAAGCTTCAAAAATTCTTTTTTTAGATGGTGCGTGGGTTAAATAAATTTTTTCATTGGAATTATCTAAAGTTATTTCAAGAGGTAGATTTTGAATATAATCTAAATTTTCTAAATTAATTTTTCTTGAAGATTCAATATGGTTTCTAAGTACTCTATCTTCATGATTTCCCCTTACAGCGATACTCCCGCTATTTTTTATTTTTTCAATACAAAGATTATCGTCAAAAGAAACACCTTTATCTACAATATCGCCAAGACAAATTAATTCTGTATCTGTACTTGTATCCATTCGATCAACAACTCTAAAGAATTTTTCTAGAGCTTTATAATTGCCTTGAATGTCGGAGTATATCACATATTTCATTTTTACTTAAAACGGTTATGTTAGTTTATAAACTTTTCTAAAGTTGTCACTATGAGATGGTAAAAAACAGAAAGTTTATAAATGAAGAGATTTTATTATAATATAAAATGTTAGAAAAAAAATTGTCTTTAGATGTTGAAGAATTAGCTGATGTAAACCCATTTCAGATTGATGACCAGTTTTTTAATCATAATTCAATTAATATAACTGATTAAAATATCTCTTGATGCAATTAAATCATCTAAATTTTTGTTAGCCATTTCTTTATAATCAGACCTAAGGTTCCTAGCTATTTCTAAATGTTTAATTCCTTCGTTAGTTAAACATAATAATCTCTTATTATTTTCTAAAGTCATTTCAAATTTATTGCCTAATGCCATAGAAATCATCCTATAAGTAAGCCCTAACCCTAAGTGTGCTTCTGGTAATTCATTTTTTAATTCTAAACAACTTTCGTATAGGTTAATTGCCCTAGTTAATTCATTAATATGTTCCCTGTTGGGAACTATTTTTTTTCTTGCTTCAGTTTTAGCAATTATTGATGCAAGAAAATAATCTAATTTATAACCAAAATCATATCTCTGATAATCTTCTTTAAAACTAATTCTTGTGTCTTCTGCTATCTCTTTTGCTCTTTTTAGATTGTCTTCTAATAAATGATCTTCAATGGTTGCTAATCTTTTATTAAAAAAAATTTCTTTAGTCATTTTTTATATTACCTATCTTTAAAATTATAATTTTTCTTCAATTCTATTAACTAAGGAATCGTCATCTAAAATTGCTTGTAACCTGGAACAGTTTGGTGGTAAGTGATCATATTGGGTAGTAATATCGGTAGTGAATTTAAAGATATTATCTACTCCTTCTTCTGTTTGTAATTCAACAAAGATTTTTCTTTCTAATAGTGATTTACTGATCTCATTTATGTTCTGAGAAATGTTAGCGTATACGCCAACTCCAAATAAACAATATTGTAAACCTCCCTCTATGTTCACATTCATTGGATAAACTGAATTACCATTAATTTTTTCAATTTTAATTGTTTCACAGCCTGACCTTTTATTTTTGTTACATTCTTCTATTGATAATCTTTTTTTTGCATTACCAAGATATTGTGGATTAATTCCTGGATGATCGGTTACAGTAAAAAAATGATTCCCACTATTAGCTAATTCTGTAGACAGCAATCTTACTTTTTCTAAATCTTCAAATGAGCCATTCCTATAACTTAGATCAGTATTGAATGATAAAAACCTTAAATTGTTATCTTGCAGAAATTTTATTGTATCTATAAATTCTTCTGCATTTCTTTTATACATGTTATCTGTTGTTAATATTCCCAAATTTACATTAGGTATTTTTTTAGTAGCGTAAGAAACAAAACTTCTAAATTTAGGGTGATTTAACGGATCTCCGCCGCTTATTTTTAAAATTCTTTTTTCTGTAGAATTTTCTTGATATAAATCGATTGCTCTTTCAAACCTTTCTTCTGTCATATATCTATTAGCTTTTGGACTTGAGCCCATATAACAGTGTTTACATGAATAACCGCAATTATCTGTAATTGGAATAAACAATGAACTAAATTTTAATGCCATGTATTGATTTATTTTACTTTTTTTATAAATTTTTGTATTTTTGTCACTTTAGAGGAGCGATTAAATTCAAATTTCTCATTTCATTCTTATTTTTGTTCATATAACGAAAGCTTTATAAACCACTTGTTTTTCATTCCAATATTAGTCCAAGTTAACGCGCATAGGACATATGAAGTTCATTCTATGTGTGTCTATATGATAAGTGATATTAATGGCAGAAGAACAAAAAAAAGATAATTTCAAACACATTGTACGTGTTGCAAATATTGATATCCCTGGTGAAAAATCAGTTTCTATAGCTTTAACAAAAATTAAAGGTATCGGTATTAATTTTGCTCGTGTTCTATGTAAATTAGCAGGTATTGAAGCTGGGAAAAAAACAGGTTACTTAGAAGATAAAGAAATTGAAAAATTGAATGAAGTTGCTAAAGAACCAGCTAAATCCGGCGTTCCAACTTGGATGTTTAACCGTAAAAAGGATTACGAAACTGGTGAAAATAAACATTTACTTACTTCTACATTAAATTTCACACAAGATAACGATCTTAAAAGAATTAAAAAGATTAAAACCTTAAGGGGTATGAGACACCAAAGAAAATTACCTGTAAGAGGGCAAAGAACTAGATCAAACTTTAGAAGAAGTAAGGGTAAGGTTGTTGGTGTTAAGAAGAAAGGAAGTAAATAGATATTATTACATGAGGCAATAAAACATGGGCGATCCTAAAAAATTAAGAAAAAAATATTCAACTCCAAACCATCCTTGGAATCAAAAGAACATTGAAGTAGGTAGGGAATTAACTAAAGAATATGGTTTAGGTAAGAAGAAAGAAATCTTAATCGCCAGTTCATTCATGAAAAAATATAAGGATATTGCTAAAAGGTTAATTGCAAACACAACTAAACAAGGAGAAAAAGAGAGAGTTCAAGTATTAGATAAGTTACAACGTCTTGGTTTGTTAACTGCAGGTACAGAATTAGATAATGTCCTTGGTTTAAGTGTAAATGATATACTTAATAGAAGATTACAAAGTGTCGTATTTAGAAAAGGTTTAGCTCGTTCTATGAAACAAGCAAGACAATTTATAACTCACCGACATATTACTGTAGGTGAAAAAGAAATTACTTCTCCATCCTATATTGTTTCTTTAGAAGAAGAAGCTCACGTTACTTTTAAAGGAAAATCAGCTTTAGCTAGTGAGGATCATCCGGAGAGGGTTAATGAAGCTGCTGAAATTAAGAAAGAGGCTGAAGCAGTTAAACCAATTAAAGAAGATAATTCTGAAAAGACTGAAGCTGTTGAAGAGAGTAAGGAAGAAGTTAAAACTACAGATGAAGTAGTAGAAGAAGCTACTGAAGTTGTAAAAGAAAACAAAGAAGAAGAAATTAAAGTTGAAGAAAAAGCAGAATCAAAATCAGAAGAATCTCAAACTGTAGAAGAAAACAAGGAAGAAACTAAAGAAGAAGTTGCAGTAGAAGTAACTGAGGAGAATAAAGAATGAGTCCTGAAAATTCTAGACCAAGAAGAAGACCCCAACAAACAGGGAATAGACCAACTTATAATAGGTATGATCGAAAAATAAGATGGGCAATTGCTCATATATATGCAACTTATAATAATACTATAGTAACTGTTACTGATATTACTGGGACCGAAACAATCGCCCGTGCAAGTGGTGGTCAAATGGTTAAAGCTGACCGTTTAGAAAGTTCACCTTCGGCAGCAATGAGTATCGCTCGTAAAGTAGCTGAAATCTGTCGTGAGAGAGGAATTGGCGGACTTTATATTAAAGTAAGAGGGAAAGGCGGCCATAATGGTCCTAAAAATCCAGGTCCAGGGGCTCAAGCAACTATTAGGACTTTGTCTAGAGTAGGAATCAGAATCGGTAAGATTGAGGATGTAACTCCCGAACCACATAATGGATGTAGAGCTAAAGGTGGTCGTAGAGGAAGAAGAGTTTAGAATATGACAATTAAAATAGAAAAAATCAAACAGGATAAAAAAACTAACAAAATGGTTTTTTTAATGAAAGGAACTAACGAAGTTTTCGCTAATTCAGTTAGAAGAATGATTGGAGAAGAAGTTCCAACCTTGGCTGTAGAAGAAGTAGAAGTTAAAGAAAATAGTTCCGCATTATTTGATGAAATGTTAGCTTTAAGATTAGGTCTTGTTCCTATTAAAACTGATTTAAAAAGTTACAGATTACCAAAGAATGAAGATGAAATTACTGAAAAAAGTGCAAGTTGTACTTTACAAATAAAATTAAAAGCTGGTAAAAATGGTTATGTTTATGCTGAAGAAGCAGTTAGTGCTGATCCAAAATGTGTTTTTGTACAGGGAAAAATGCCAGTTGTAAAACTTTTACCTAAACAAAAAGTTGAAGTTACAATGACTGCAATTATGGGTCAAGGTAAAGAACATGTTAAGTGGGCTCCAGGATGGGGTTTCTATAAACATGAACCCGTGGTAAAAGTTGGAAAAGTTGAGGATGTAGAAAAAGTAGCTAAAAATAGTACCGATGGCGTTTTCACATTAAAATCAGGAAAATTACAATTAAATGAAGATAAGGTTTATGAAAGCAACTTATTAGATTATTATGCAGAGTTAGACAAAGGAATTGAGATTGAATATACTGAGAATAT
>CAZRHO010000012.1:0-17485 GCA_964599955.1 uncultured Methanosarcinales archaeon | reverse complement strand
GTTATTGTAACTGAAATTGATCCTATCAACGCATTACAAGCAGCAATGGAAGGTTACGAAGTTAAAAAGATGGATGTTGCAATTAAAGAAGGAGACATATTTGTTACCACTACGGGAAACACAGACATTATAACCAGTAAACATTTCTTAGCGATGAAGGACCAAGCAATTGTTTGCAACATTGGCCACTTCGATAATGAAATCGACATGACTTGGTTAGAACAACAATCAGGAGCAATCAGACAAAATATTAAAGAACAATATGATAGATATACTTTCCCAGAAGGGAAAGAAATTTACGTTCTTGCTGAAGGCAGATTAGTTAATTTAGGTTGTGCAACAGGCCACCCTAGTTTTGTAATGAGTGCATCTTTTACCAACCAAGTATTGGCACAAATTGACTTATGGACTAAGAGTTACGAATTGGGAGTTTATATGCTGCCAAAAATATTAGATGAAGAAGTTGCTCGTTTACATTTAAACAAATTAAGCATAGAAATTGATGAGTTAACTAATAAACAATCATCTTATTTAGGTATTCCTAAGGAAGGACCCTATAAACCTAGCCATTATAGATATTAAATTTTTAATTTATTTTATTATTTTAAATTTGTGGAAATTAAAAAATGGAGATTTTAAGTGAAGAAAAGAAAAATGATGTAATTGGTTTAGGGAACACCATCATGGACTTATTAATAGAAGTTAATGATGAACACTTAGAAAACTTAAATCTTAACAAAGGAGAATTCCACCTAACTAATCATGAAACGGCAACTAAACTTCTACAAAAAATTCAGCAGCGACAATTCCCAATAAAAAAAGTTCCTGGTGGTTCTTCCGCCAACGCATTAAAAGGGATAGCTTTTTTGGGAGGAAAAGCGATCCTCTGTGGCAAGGTAGGGAGTGATAACCATGGTAAAACATACATTGATGAGATGAATAGATTAGGAGTTATAACCAGAATCAATTCTAATTCTTCCGTAACAGGTCATGCTTTAACTTTCATTACACCTGATGCTGAAAGAACTTTTTCAGTCCATCTTGGTGCAGCAGTAGAATTAGATAAAGAAGATATCTTAGAACAAGATATTAAAAACAGCAAAGTCTTACATTTAGAAGGATACCAAATTGAAGGTTCCACTAAAGAAACTGTTTTACATGCAGTTGAATTAGCAAGAAAAAATAATACTTTAGTTTCAATTGATTTAGCTGACCCAGGAGTTGTCAGAAGAAATAAAGAATTCCTTAAAGAGCTTGTAAAAAGTTACATAGACATCATTTTTGTAAATGAAAATGAGGCAAAGGAATTTACTGGTTTACAAGAAAAAGAAGCAGCTAAAGAATTATCAAAATATGTTAAGATAGCCATTGTTAAAATTGGAGCAAGAGGATCTCTTATTTGTCAGAATGAAAAAATCACAACAATAAATTCTTATCAAGCAAATGCTATTGATACCACGGGGGCAGGCGATTCTTATGCGGCAGGTTTCCTTTATGGATTCTGCAAAAATTGGAGTTTAAAAAAATCAGGACAATTGGGATCATTATTAGCATCTAAAGTAGTTGAACAAATTGGGGTGGAAATGAAAAACTTTAATTCTCAACAATTAATTAATTCTTTAAATTTTCAATAGCTTCCTTGATTTCATCCTTAGAATTTTTTGAGTGAAGTGGTTTTTTCTGATTAGAGTTATCCTTGATTGTTATAACCTCTGGTTTTACAATTTTACTTCTTTTTTCTTTATTAAAATCATTTTTTTTCTTAGGATCAACATCCAAATTTTTATCTTTAATTTTTTTAGCAACAGAATCTAAATCATAAGATGCTGGTTTTGGTTGCCAATTAATTTTTTTCAAGTTATCGTCTTGCCATCTAGGTAATACATGAACTTCTAACAAACCTTTTGGATTATCATCACTTTCCCCTGATTTTAATAATATGTTAGTTGCATTTGCACCTAAACCTTCAAACACCGCGGTAGATGCAAAAGAATCTGCACTTAAATTTTCAACATATTTTTCTTCAGTTTTACTATAAATAACTAAATGACCCTTAATCAAACTTTTATTAGGAATTACACATAAAACCTTTTCATCTTCATAAATTACATCGTTTGTTTCATAAATTTTTGATAAATAATTGGGAATAACATCTCCCTTTCCCACATGCCAATTTGCTGGATGTCTACCAAAATGATTCCTCATCATGATTGGTAAATTATTTTTCAACATTTCTATTTCTTTATTTTCATTCTTTCCAGGGAATTTATTAAATAAAAAATTAAAGAAACCATCTCCTGATTCCCTTGGAATTAAGTGTACTGCAAAATGGCCCACCTGCTGACCTGCAACGCCTCCAACTGCAATGAAAACATTCATCCCAGTTTTTATAATTGCAGATTTTATTACCTTACTTAAACCAGGAATTAAAGAAAATTTATGTTTAAATTCATCACCTGGAACATAAGCAGGCATTGGATAATGTTCTTTTAACATAAATAAAACATGACCTTTAACTGCAGGGTTTATATCTAAGAACGCAACAGTACCATTATCTTCAAATACTTTTTTTCCTGGAATCTCTCCAGAGATTATTTTACAGAATACACAATGCTTCTTTTGTTCTTCAAGTTGAGCCTTTATTTCTGGTGTGATTTGCATCTTATATATGTTCAAGACAAATTGTTTATTAAATTTGACACTGTTCCTTCTAAATCAGAAATTGAAGGAAAATTTCTTTTTGGAACTACTGAAGTATGATATGTACCCTGAACTAATTCGGCTATTTTTTTATTTAAATCATATTTATGATTAATAGATAAAAAAAAAACAGGAGAAAAAGGAATTATTCTTGACCAAGATAGGTACACACAATCTTCCTTTTCTTCAATTAAAGGTTCATGAAAATCTTTATCTTTAATTCCATTCTTTTTCCTCTTATTCAATTCTAATTTTAAAAAAGAATAATCATTGTTCTTAATATCCCTACTATAATCGGAAACTAAGAAACCATTATTTTTATACTGATTCAAAGACATTTTAGCCAAATAACTTTTTTTTCCGGATATTGAAACCTCTCCATCTTGTAAATCTAAAATTTTAGGCACAGAATAATTGAAATGCACTGAATCTAAATTATCTTCTATTAAAGTATAATCATCGCCAATAAGAGTTTTCTCGACATCATAAAGAAAATCTTTAATGTTGCAATAAACCGTATAACCCATCATTATACTTGGCCATAACAAACAATATTCTTCATTATCTTGAGAGTTATAGGCTATCAAAAATGGTTTTTTGCCAATTGAAACGAAAGAAACTTCTGAATCGTTATTATTAAACCTAGGCATTAATTTTTTTAGAGGTGCTTTTTTAATTAATGAGTCTATTTTTAATACTGACATTTTAAAGAAAAAGAATTATTTTTTCTTACTTTTCTCCACTTCCTTAGTTAATTTAAGTTTCTTAATTAATTCTTTATATCTATTTCTGATTGTTACTTCAGTTACACCTGCAACATCAGCAACTTCCCTTTGCGTCCTTTTCTCACCATGAATTAAGCTAGCTACATATAAAGCAGCTGCTGCAATACCAGTTGGACCTCTCCCAGAAGTTAATTCTATATCACGAGCCATTTCTAAAATTTCTACAGATTTAGATTGAGTTTCAGGACTTAAATTTAAAGCTGAAGCAAATCTTGGAATATAATCAGCAGGGTTACTTGGTTTAATATTTATACCTAATTCCCTCGTTACAAATCTATAAGTTCTTCCAATTTCTTTCTTTTCAATACCGGAAGCTTCTCCCATTTCATCTAGAGTTCTAGGGATTTCATGCCTTCTACAAGCGGCATATAATGCTCCAGAAATTACAGATTCCATTGATCTTCCTCTTACAAGGCCTTTTTGAACTGCTTGACGATAAATGCCTGCGGCATCTTCTTCAACAGATCTCGGTAAACGTAAGAATGAACTTACTCTTTTTAATTCTGCTAAAGCAACTTTCAAATTTCTTTCAATAGCAGTACTTATTCTAATATTCCATTTTCTTAACCTAAAAAAACGATCTCTTTCTTTATCTGAACTTAATTTATAGAAATCTGAAGTTGTACCAACTTCTGTACCCATCCCCATATCAAATTGAGTTTGTGAACTTGGCGCACCAGTTCTTCTTTTCTGGCCACTTTTACCATCATCTTGAAATTCACGCCATTCCTGAGAAAAATCAACCATTCGATCTTCAATAACTAAACCGCAATCTCTACAAGTTGTCTCTCCTTTCTCAACATCACGAAATATATTTCTACTTGCACATTCTGTACATTCTTTTAGAGTTTTTCGAATCATATTTTCACCATAAAATTATTATTATTTATATTAAGTAAATAGTTAGTTTTATATATCAGCGGCAAGTTAGTTTATAAAACTTTCTGTTTTTAAGAAGTAAATGCAAACATTTATATAAAATAAATTTTTATTCAATTACATGAAAAAAAGAGGCCAATTAGGTTTAATTGAATTTAAGTTCTTTTTAATGGGTTTAGTTGTAGGATTAATTATTGCTTTAGTACTTGTTTATTTAGGTAATAAAGAAATTATTCCTAACTTCTTAGGTTTCCTTTGTGGATAAAATAAGAAAAAAACTAGAACAATATGTTTCTTGTATTCAATAGAATAGAAAACGTTATAATATGTTATTAAGCTATTATTAGTTAACAACATAGTTTACAAATAATTAAAAACAATATATGTCAAAAAGAGGTCATAACAATGGATGTAGAAAGAATTCAAAAAATCAATAATCTTGCCTTAGATTTAGTAAAACAAGGCTTAGCTGCAAATAGAGATGAAGCAATTGCTCAAGCCGAGAAAGTATTTAGCTCAAAAGATTCTGAAGCTTATAATTCTATGAAAGAAACCCTACAAGAAGTAAAATTAGAAAAAGAACCAGAATCAAGACAGGTTGAAACAGATAATTTAGATTCACAATTTGAAGAAATAGGGTTACCCCAAGGTAAAATTGAAGAAATTTTAGAGAAGAATACAAGATTTTTAGTTAAGACCATTAAAGATTTTAAAGAAAAAATTGATTACTTAGAAAAAGAATTATCTATTGTTAAAAATAGACTAAATTATACTAAATTACCAACTGTTAAAGATATTGTTTCTAAGTCTTCTGAAGAAGATGCAAATTTAAATGAAAATCCAAAAGAAATTGTTGCCGAAACAGATACTCAACTAAAAACTGAAACTAAATCAAGCAACGACAACCACCCCAGAGTTGGTAATTATAATGACAGTGATGTTTCCATAGAAAAATTTTTTTATATGGGTAGTAAATAAAACCTCATTATATTTTATCCTTCTAATTTCTTGAACATAAGGATTTATACCGTAAGGTTTATAAAATAGTAACTACTATTGAATAGAAAATAACCTAAACGCGATTAAGGTGAGTTAAAATTAAAAATAAAATAAGCTTATTTGTACTAATTTCTGTACTTTTATTATCTAGTTTTGTATCCGCTAATGTTACACCAGAAAATGAAGATTTAACAGTAGATGTTGATTATGAAGTTCTTAGAGATAATGATGGAGAATTAAATTTTGATGCTCAAATCACTTTAACTAATGGTGGTGATAGTATTGAGAATTTAACCCTATCTTATGAGAAAGTAACTGGTTATGATATAAGCTTACAACAGAATAGTTTATCCTTAGCTGCAACTGCCAGTTCAGACATAACATTATCCGGCAAATTACCTGTTAACACAGACCAGGGTGAGAAGGAAATTGGAACATTAAAAATCACCGATTCACAAGGAGAAACTAGCCATTCTATAAAAATAGACATTAAAAACATGTTAGAACTTAAAAAAATAAGAGTTATAGTTAATGATCATGAAAAGAAAAGTGTTGATGAAGATGGAGAAAAAATTAAAAATTTGAACCCTGGAGATAAAATAGAATTACGTTTCCAATTAGAGAATAGGTTTGATGAAGATTATGATGACGGAGAAATTGAAGGAGAAATTTCCATTAAGTTAGATGATAACGATTTTGATGAAGATATCGATGAAGATAAAGATTTCACCCTAGATGCAGATCAAAGAATTTCCGATGAGGAAGATGAAATTGTTTTAAATTTTGAAGTTCCACTTACTGCTGAAGATAAAGAATACGAATTGGAAGTTAAAATTACCAGTGAAGATGACAACAATGCAAAGTATGAAACTAAATTAAATTTAGAGTTAGAAGTTGAACGTGATAATAACGACGTTAGAATTACCGAATTAATTTTAGCACCAAATGAAGTTAGTTGTTACAGAAAAGCAAAATTAGAAGCTAAGGTAATTAATTTTGGTAAAGATAATCAAAAACATGCATCATTATTATTCCTTAACGAAGAATTAGATATTAATATAAGGGAAAATTTCAAATTAGATGAAGGGATCTCTAATGATAACGATTTTTCAAAAGAAATTCTTATCGAGTTAGGTGAAAATGTTGCAGCAGGCACTTATCCTATTAGTGCATCAGCATTTTATGATTATAACACTTTAAGTTATAGAGAAAATATCAATTTAATTGTTAAAGATTGTGAGACTGATACTAAAAAAGATAGTAATTCAGAAGAAGGTCAAAAACAAACTAGTGGATCTCAAGAAAATAATGTAACTAATGAAAAAGGTCAAACAAGTAAAGGTTCAACTGAATCTACAAACAATCAATTAACATCTTCACAGATTGTAAAAACTGTAGAAGACCCTTACACCAGTTTTGATTTTATAATCGCAATTTTAATTATAGCAATTGTTTTAGTTTTAGCGATTATAGTCTTATTCATTTTACTTTTATTGAAATGAGGTTGTTAAAAATTTTGGTTTTAGGTGTTTATTAAGAAATGATACTGCACAAAAATGTGCACATAAAGATTAGTAAATAACAACGAGGATACAAAAAAAATGAAAAACACCAAAATAATTATGGCAATTTTTATGTTAGTTGCCTTATTCGTAACTGCCAATGCAGCTTTAGCCGTTGCACCAGTTATTGATACAATCGCAAATCAAACTGCATATGAAACTAAAGAATTTAGTTTAACAGTTACAGCAACAGACGCAGACAGTCAACAAGAAGACTTGTCTATCACAACCGGCCCAGGAAATTCAGTTTTACCAGCATGGTTATCTGTAGATCCTGAAAACGACATGAGATTAGTAGGAACTCCCGCTCTAGTTGACATGGGAGATTTCGCAGCTAGTATTGTAGTAAGTGACGGAGTAGATAATTCAGTTCCAGAAGATGTTACAATTTCAGTTGAATCAGCTTTACAAATATTAGAAGAAAGTATCGAAGTTACAGTTAATAATCAAAATGAAAATGCAGGTAACCCTATCAATGTAACACCAGGAGATCAAGTTTCAGTTTCATTTGATTATGAGAATAAATTAACATTAATTTTAGGAAATGTTGACATTACTGCAAACTCTGACGATAATCAAGCTAACAATGGTGACCCAGAAAACCCTACTTTTGATAACGACTTTATTAATTATGTAGATAGCGATTGGTCAGTTCCGGCTTTAGCAACACCTACAGATAGTTTCAGTTTCATTGTACCTAACAATGTTGCAGATAGTTTTACTATGACTATTGGTTTAGCAGATGAAGATGCACTAAATAATCCTCATAGTGACAGCCACGTACTATCCTTCATAGTAAATAAACAAGATGTTGCGTTAGCTATTGAAGGAACTCCAACACTTAGTGACAGTAGTTTAACCTGTTCAAAAATGCCAGTTTTAAATTTAAGTGTAACAAATTCTGGAAACTCACCAGCGACACCAGAAATTTGGATTTTCAACGCTGCTGCAACTATAAACAATGGTAACATGACTAGCGAAGCTGCAACTTTCAGTTTAAATTATAATACAATGCAAGGAGTTAATGTAGCAGAAATTGCTTCTGAAGCAAATTCAAATTATCAAATTCCTTTAAACTTGTCTGAATTAAGTGAAGCACAAACATTACATGTTTATGTTATCAACCCTTTTGTTGGTGAAACTCCAGCTGATCAAACTACAGTTCAAGTATCCTCAATGAGCAACTGCTTAAACGAGAATGCAATTGAGACAGCTTTAACTTTCGCTAAAAATGATAACGGAGCAATTGCAATAGATTTAATGGAAGAAGTAGTTCTTGAAAATGTAGAAGATAATCCAGACACACTTATTGAAGAGAATAAACAATACAAATACATCAATGAAGAAGTTGGATTATATGGTAATGCAGACGGAAACCCAGACAATGATTTCGTTTTCGCTATCGATGAGGAATCTAATGCAGCTTTAGTTGCTTGTACTATTGCTCCAGGAACTACTACCTTAAGTTGTCAAGTTCAACAGAATGCAAACGGCGATGGAAGTTCTCAAGTAACCTTAGGAATTACTCAAAACACTGGACTTAATAACTTTGCTTCAACAACTCAAGAAATAATTGATGTAAATGTTAACCCAACAATCAAGTTTACTTCCATACAAATTAACGGACAATCAAAAGCAAGCATTGATCAAGATGAATTAAATGTAGTTAAGCCATTAGATACTTTAACTATTGCTTATACATTACATAATTATCTTGCAGAAGATGTCTTTCAAATAACAACTGATGTTCAAGATGGAGATGAAAATGACAATTTTGCTTTTAACTTTGTTGAAAATGAACAGTTTAATTTAATTGCTAATGGAGAACAAAGCGGTACTTTAGAATTAACAATTCCTGGTAATTTACAAACAGGACAATATGATTTAGTACTTAAAGCTCTTGGAAACGCGGCTGACGTGGCTGCACCAACAGATTCTTATTCATTTACATTAAATGTAGAACAGCAACCAACAGACATAATTTTATCTGCAAGCATAGCTAATGAAGAAATGGCTCAATTAAATTGTAATACGGATGTAATTATTAATGGAACCATGACTAACACAGGGCAAGTTGCTGAAGATGACATTAGAATTACTGTTACTGACGGTCAAGAAGAATTGTATGTAGTTAATGGATTAAACTTACCTGCAAATGGAGTAAGTACTCCTTTCATCCCTATTGAAGTAGCAGTATCAGGTGCAGGAATTCACAACTTGAATGTTAATTTACAATACAATTTTGCTAATGAGATTGCTGGAAGCAGTGCACAATCTGTAGTAATCCCGGTAACTAAAACCAACTGTGTTAATTTAGTAGAACCATTAAGCACAAGTTTAACTATTGCTGAAGATGGTTCTCAAGAATTCACAGTTGATGTGGAAGAAGGATACGAGAATGCAGTAGAATGGTTTGTTATTGGCGGTGATGTTGCTGATGATGCTAACGTTGTTGCTAACGGAGAACAATTTACTTTTGTAGCTAACAATCAATTAGGTCAACATACCATTAAAGCAGCTTTACATGGTGACCACGAAGATAAAGCAGAATGGACAGTTACAGTAACTGACAAACCAGCTGATTTAAATCAATTTGGCTTCAGTCAAGAAGAAATTGATGCAATTGCAAACATCAACATAATTGAAAATTTAATTTTAGAAAACACTTACGGTAAAGTTGAATTTAGTCAAGTTGCTGATTTAAGTGATGTAACTCTTGTAGCCGACGTAGTTAAATTAGAAAATCAACTAATTGGAGTTGATTCAGCTAATGCAGCAAGTTTAAACCAACCAGCTACCATTACCTTAAACAATGTAGCAGCCGGTAAAACAGTGATAATGAAATATCCTGGTTTTGGTGATGACTTAGGAGATGTAGTTGCTTGTGAAGAAGAGTGTACTACCATCAGCCACACTAACGGCCAATTCAAATTTTCAGTAAATAGTTTTTCAACTTACCAAGTTTTAATTGAAAAAGAAGTTTCTTTAGAAACAGTAAGTGAAATCTCATTAACTGAAGTTGACTTTGGAGAAACAGGTAATATCAGTTTTAACATTAAAAATGTTGGAACTTTAAATGCGATGAGTAACATAGCTTTTGATTTATCAGATATTGATGCAAAATATGAAGCAAGTTTACAAAATGCACCTGTTAACTTAAATGCGGAAGAAACTGTAGAAGTTAACTTAGAACTAAAAGTACAAGATGATGAAAAGGCAGGTAAACACAAAATTGGCGACTTAAGTATCAGTTGGCAAAATGAAGTTGGAGAACAAAGTTCAACTAATGTCCCTGTTTATATCACACCTAAAAGCTACTTAGTTGTTAAGAATATTAAAATCAACGGAAAAACTAGCGGCGACTTATCCTTAGATGAGAATAATGAAATCAAAATTGAAATTCAAAATGATTACACTGAAGATATGGAAGACGTAGCTGTAACTGTAAAAATCTTAGATGTTGATGGCGATGATTTAGAAGAAGATTCTGAAGAACACGACATTGACAGTGGAGATGACGAAAATGATTTTGAAGTTGAATTTGATCTTTCAGGTGAAGATATTGAAGAAGAAAAATACACTTTAGAAATTACTGTTGAAGGAGAAGCAGAAGATGGTTCAGAGCATGAAACAGTAGTAACCAAAGAAGTAGATCTAGATTTAGAAAAGCACAATGTTGTAATCAAGAAAGCTTCTTTAACAAGTGAAAAGGTTCAATGTCTTAAACAAACAAACTTAGAAGTTAGTGTTGAAAACATTGGTAAAAGTAACGAAGATGAAGTTGAAATTAAAGTAAGCAACAGCGAATTAGGAATCAATGAAGTTCAAAGAAACATTGATTTAGACAAATTTTCCGGTAAAGATAACGATTATCGGGCAGTATTCAGTCTAAACCTAAATGAAGCTAATGCTGGTAGTTATCCAATTTCAATTGAAGTTTTCAGGGATGAAGATAAGTTAGAACAATCTAAGTCAGTTACTTTAACTGTTGAAGATTGTTTAACCACATCTACAACTAGCCAAGTTCAAAACGAGTTAGCTAACGCACAACTTGCACAACAATTACAACAACAATTACAAGCAAGACAACAACAAACTGAAAATGTAGCAGTTCAAGCATCTTTCAGACAAAGTACTGGTTACTTTGTATTGTTGGCAGTTTTAGCGATTTTATTATTCATCGCTTTAATTTTAATGATTGCTGTTTTAGTTGTAAAGAAACCAGTTAGGCCAGTTAGTAAGAACTAAGTTTTAGTTTTTTAGTTTTTTATTTTATTTTTATTAATTTTTTCAATAGATTCTCTTAACCTGTCAATTTTTTCCCAATTTAATTTCAACTTAGAATTTATCAAATCTTTTAACCAAGAATTCTCCCCAGAAAAAATATTATTTCCATCTAATAAATAAGGCATTTCTATTTTTTCACTACCTGCAATTTCTACTATTATTTTTTTACTAACAGTTAATATTGAACTCTTCTTAAAAATCTTTCTTGCTTCTTCCACTAACAAATTAGCTGCATCTAAATCCTTACAACAGACATGTAATATGAGTGGCTCATAACGTAACCAAATTAAACCAGAAGTATCATTTAATTTAAAGAAATCGTTATTAATTAAATCATGAGTTATATTAAACCATTCAGTTTGATTCTTTTTTTCTCCTTTCCAAAAATAAATTCTACCTGAACAAGATGAAGTAGTGTAATAATTATTTTTTTCATTGATTGTGTTTAGTAATGGTTTTACTTTTTCATCAATACTACCTTTCTTACTTTTATCTAATTTAGATAAAAAAGTTTTTTTATTATTAACAAAAGTCATAATTCCCTACAGGACAGAACTTTTAAAAAGATTATGTGTGATTTCATTTAATAATGCCTAGAAACATTAAAAAAATCTTAATTGAAAGAAGAAGCCGTAATAAGTATTATGTGAAAGACCTAGATGATAATTTCCATACTTCTTTTGGTATGATATCTAAAGAAGATTTGAATAGTAAACAAAGCATTGTTAAGTCCGATAAAGGTAAAGAATTTTTTACGTTTAAACCTAGTTTTTCAGACTTATGGGAAAATTTAGTACGTGGCCCCCAAGTAATGATTCAAAAAGACATTGGAATAATCATTGCAAAAACCGGCGTTAATGGCAGTTCAAAAATAGTTGATGCGGGTGGTGGATCAGGATCATTATGTTTATCTCTAGCAAACATCTGTAAAGAAATAACCGTATATGAAATCAATCCAGAACATTATGATGTTATTTCTAAAAATGTTAAATTATTTGGAATAAAAAACTTAGAATTGAAACAAAGTAACATTTACGATGGAATCTCAGAGAAAAATTTAGATTTAATTAATTTAGATTTACCTGAACCCTGGCAAGTAACTGAACATGCAGAAAAATCTTTGAAACAAGGAGGGCATTTAACTGTTTATTTACCAAATCTAAATCAAGTTAAATTATTTATTGATTCTACCAAAGGAACTAAGATTGAAGTTATGGAAACAATTGAACTGATTGAACGTAAATGGAAAATTGACGGAAGAATTATGCGACCGGAGTTCCAGATGTTAGGTCATACGGGTTTCATTACTTTTTGTAGAAAATTTTGAAACATAAAAAAAATATTTTTTAGCTTAATCTTCTGTTTTTGTTTGCAAAGGAATTTTTTTAACAAAAGAATTAAATTCAGATTTATCAATCTTACCCTCATGAAAATTTGTCAAAAGTTCCCTATATATTTTGATAGTCTGAAAGTCCATAGAAATATCATTCATAGAAACATCGTTGTTTGAAACAGGAAACATAGTTCTAGATCTCTCCGACATACAGGGAAATTTCCCCTCTAATTTTGAGCACGTAGTTGGATCTGGATCCTTATCAACTTCACAATTAGCAATGACGTCTTGAAGATTTTTATAAAAATGCTTTTGTGGATTGTGAAAAGAATTTCTATCTTCAGAGACCAAAACAGGTTTAGCCATCAATAACCCATCATTAAGATCATAATAAGTCCACATTTTTCCATTAAAATATTCTTCCCACCAATTATCATATATCCAGAAATAATGACATGAGCCAAATTTGGTAAAAGTCCAACCATATTTTGGTTCAGGAATTTCATTATAAATTATCATTTTTGAACCATTACTATAATATGCCTCTCCACAAATTTTTCCCTCCTTTGAAATGCTTACTTTACCATAAGTCTCAAAGAATTCATTAGAACATCCCTCATTATCCAAATCAACAGAAGTATACCACTCTCCTACAAACGGTTCAAATTCATTTTTTTCAGAACCAGAACATCCAATTACCACAATCAAAATTAATAACATACTAATTAAAAATAATTTTTTCATGTACATCACCTTTTTTAATAATAATTAAAGGATATAAATCTTTCTAAAACAAAACTTAATAAACTCCAGGAATAAATTTCCATTTTACTTTCTTACAATATTCAACATAATCTTGATCTTTAATTAAATGTCTTTCTTCAGTTATCGCTCTGAAAAAATAAATCAGCGTCCAAAAAAACATCCCCATAAAAAAACTTAAATTTATTACTGGAATTAAAGTTATCCACCACATTGTTACTTTACAAATATAAGCTGGATGTCTAACAATGGAATAAGGAAATTTACTAACTATTCCCCTATTTGTTAGGTTAGAAGCTTTTGGACCAAGAGCGACAGAAGCCCAAGTATAAATTATCAATAAAAATACAACTACTATCTGTAAAATTAAAGTATGATTGGGGTTAGAAAATTTCACATATTCACTTGCCCCCCAAGGGACATAAGAACCAATATATTGATTAAAAGGAGGATAACAAACTAAAGCCACTGCCCAACCAAAGATAGTAGGTTCAACAGAACGCACAACATTTTTTAATGATTTAAATTCAAAACTATAACCAAAAGCAAAAATAATGGTATCTAACGTAAACAAGAATGTTAAAACTAAAGGGTACCAATAGGCATTAAAAAGATCAAACTTTAAAGAATTTAAATTACTAATTGCAAAATTATACATTATAGGGATAAAAAATAACTTTACTAAGAAAAATAACAAAGCAATTTTTTCTTTTTTATAAATTAATAATCTTTGATTTCCATTAATTAAAGAGTTTATATTTCTACCAAATAATTTTAAAATGATGTAAGGTTTATTTTCTGAATCTGGTTGAATTTTAAAATAATAATAAATTGGTGCTAAAGCTAAATAAACTAAAAACATTCCATCAATTAGAAGTAAAGTTCCTCTACCAAGTAAGTTTTTATAATAAGGTAATTTATGAAATAATAACAAAGCTAAAGAATAAATTAAAACACTAGAAAAATAAAGATTGAAAATCTTTCTTAGTTTGTTTTTATTCATATTCTTCCACAAAGATGAACCTATATTAAGATTATGGCAGCTGAGAATAATAAATCATTTAAACTTTGAAGATTAGCTTAAAAACATGACAATTAAAATTAAAAAATTATCAGAAAATGCAATTCCTCCTAAATTTGCTAATCCAAGAGATGCAGGAATGGACTTCTATAGTAATGAAACAATAGAATTACAACCAAATGAAAGAAAATTAATCTCTACTGGAATTTCTATGGCAATACCTGCTGGTTATGTTGGTTTAATCTGGGACAAATCAGGACTTGCTAGTAAACATGGATTAAAAACGATGGCAGGAGTTATCGATTCAGGTTATCGAGGAGAAATAAAAATTCTTGTCCATAACCTATCTCTTGAAACTTACCTTGTAGAATCCGGAAAGAAAATCGCTCAAATGTTAATTCAACCAATTGAACAAAGAAAAGTTATTGAGGTAGACTGTTTAGATGAAACTGAACGTGGCGAAGGTGGGTTTGGCAGTACCGGATTGAATTGAGTTAACTACTTTCAAAGAGTTCCATTTATTTATAAACCAAAAGAGATACTATTTACCTTAATGGTTAGAAGAAAGGGTATAATCTACAAAACTGAACATTTTTCTAAAATATTTGGGGACAGATATATCCTTAATGATATTAATTTAAAAATCAATCAAGGGGAAATATTTGGTATCATCGGCACCAGCGGTTCCGGTAAATCAACTTTACTTCATTCTTTAGTTGGGTTTCTTAAATCGGACAAAGGAGACATTAAATTTAGAAATGTTAACATGCTTAATACTAAAGATGCTGAATCCTTCAGGTCTATTTACAAACATCAAAAAGAATTAAAGCGTTTATATGGTTTCGCTGCACAAACTCCCAGTTTTTATCCGAACCTTTCTGTTTTAGAAAACTTATGTTACTTTGGTACATTATACAATTTATCAAAAGAAGCCATCCGATCAAACATAGAATATTTATTAAATTTAGTTGGTTTGACCCAATCCCAACATGTTTTAGCAAAAGAATTATCTGGAGGAATGCAAAGAAGGTTAGATATCGCATGTTCGTTAATTCATGACCCTAAAATTCTACTTCTTGATGAACCAACAGCGGATTTAGACCCAGTTCTTAGTAGCAAAATTTGGAATTTATTAAGAATAATCAATCAGAGGGGAACAACCATAATCTTAGCTAGTCACCACATTATAGAATTAGATCGTCTATGTGACAGAGTTGCAATTATCAAAGACGGCATGATCAGAGCAATTGGTAAGCCTGAAGAGATTAAAAGTAAAAATTTACCTAGGGAAAGCGTCCATATTCGTTCTTCTCCAGGTGATTATAAAAGGATCATTAGTAAATTAAAAAGGTCTTGTTCTAAAATAATAAAAGATTATGAGATTAAAAATAAATTTCTTGTTGTACATGCACACAGAACAGGAGAGATTGCACCCCAAGTTCTAAAAATAATTGATGAATTAGAAGAAAAAGTAATATCTATTGAATCAATTAAGCCTAAATTAGATCAAGCTTTTATTCTTATCAACGAAGAATTATTAGTTGAAGATAAAAAAACAAATAAAAAAATTAAAAGAAGAAGCAAGAAGAAAGTAACTATCAAAAAGAAAAAGAAAAAACTCAAAGAAGCAACAAAAGTTAAATCAGAAAAAAAAGATAACGAAAAAGAATTAACTGAAGATCAGATTGAGATGATAGAAGAAAAAATTAATGAATCTAAAAAAAGATTTGAATGATGAGAATTAGATAATGATTAAACAATTAAAAATAATCGAAAAGAATTTCAAGCTTTTACTTAGATCTAAATCTTCAGCTTTCGTAGTTTTAGTTGGGCCACTACTGATTATCGGATTAATCTCACTAGCCTTATCTAATACGGAAGGTTATAACATTAATGTAGGTATAGTGGCTCCAGATGAAGAAGGATTAACTAGTCAATTTATCACTCAATTAGAAAAAGGAGATTATTCAGTTAATAATTATCAAACTATTGAAGAATGTATTCAACAAATAAAACTGCAAAAAACTAACCTCTGTATAAAATTTCCTGCAAATTTTGTAATGGAAAATAATAAAACTCATCAAGTCATGTTTCACGTTGATGAATCAAGAATCAACATCGTTGAAAAAATTGTATCCTCAGTCAAATCGACAATTACACTAAAAACAGATGAAATAACCTTAGGTTTGACCGATAACCTTATTGAAACAATAAAATATACAGAAAAAGAAATTACCAAGGAAAAGAAGATTATTGAAGAAATCAAAGATCAAATAATCACAGGCAATTCTAATACAGATCAAATTGGAAAAAATAGTGAAGAATTAGCTAAAGATATTTCAGATACAGAAGAACAAACCGCAGACATTAATTCTTACTCTAATGAATTAAAAAACGCAGTTAATGAATTTTCTACAGATTTAGATGAATTCATTAAAGATGTTGAAGGCGTTGAGGATCACCCAGCAACAGGAGACATTAAAGCAAGTAAAAATACATTAAGCAATTCTTCAGTTGATGAAACAGACAAAATTAAAGAAGCAACTGAAAAAATAGACACAGCAATTAGCTCAATAATATCCGACCTAGGAGGAAGTGGAAGTATTGTTGCCTCGGCAAACAACGTTAAACAGAACTTAGAAAAAATAAAAACAAAAGTAAATTCACTTGAAGAAAGTTTACAAAAGAGTACTGATAAAATTAACGAGTTAGAAATTACTTCTGCATCTAGTATCATTAATCCTTTTACAATTGAAGTTAACCCTGTTTTAGCAGTCTCAGAACAATCAACTTTAATGTTCCCTTACATAATAACATTAATTATTCTTTTCGTAGGAATGATGTTATCTAGCACCCTAGTGGTAATGGAAAAGAAATCCAGAGCTTTTTTTAGAACATTTACAACAACATTTATTATTACTCATTAATAATAATTATTATAAAAAAAATTAAATATCTTAAATTTATAGATTAGTTAAATATCTTTGGCTCACGTTGTAACCAATGAAAACACTTACAGCCATGTAGAACTCAAGAGTGCTAAAAGCATCAGAGACAGAGCCAACACTTTCCATAGTTCTAAAAGAAGGTTCAAGAAGTTTGACTAATACAACATAAACAAGAACTGCGACAACCGATACAATAATAGAGTATTTAA
>CAZRHO010000011.1:0-17678 GCA_964599955.1 uncultured Methanosarcinales archaeon | reverse complement strand
AAGCATGTTCCCAAACATCACAAACTAAGATTGGTTGAAATCCTGGCACAAAAACATTTTGATGATTCTGTACAGCAAAAATTTCTAAATGTCCTTCTCTTCCTTTTGCTAATACTCCCCAGCCTGAACCTTCAACTGCGCAAGTAGCTGCTTTAAATTGAGCTATAAAAGCATCCCAAGAACCAAAGTTTGATTCAATTGCATTTAATAATTCTCCATCTGCCTTGTTATCTTCTTTCCCTGGCATCATATTTTCCCAAAACATCGAATGTAAATGATGACCAGCACTATGAAAAGCTAATTCTCTCTCCCAATGTTTAACTAAACTAAAATCTCCAGATTCTCTTGATTCTCTTAATTTAGCTAATGCGTTGTTAGATCCTTTTACATACCCTGCATGATGTTTAGTGTGATGAATTTCTAAAGTTTCTTTATCATAATATGGTTCTAAAGCATCATAAGCGTATGGTAATTCAGGTAATTTATGTTCATGCATTTTTAATCTCCTCCAAATATATCTAAATCTTTCCAACTAAATCTAAACCTGGTTTTAATGTATCTTTACCTGGTTCCCAGTTTGCTGGACATACTTGATCACCATGTTCACGTACAAATTGTGCTGCTTTAATTTTACGTACTAATTCAACCCCACTTCTACCAATACTATTATCGTGTAACTCAAAGGCTTTTAGAACTCCATCAGGATCAATTACAAAAGTTCCACGTAAACTTAATCCTTCGTGAGCAATGTATGTTCCATAATTTCTACAGATTTCACCATTAGGGTCTGCCACCATTGGGAATTTAATTTTTTTGATAGTTTCTGAGTTATCATACCATGCTTTATGTACAAAAACTGTATCTGTACTAACACTCAGAACTTCTACGCCCAATTGTTGTAATTCTTCATACCTATCTGCTACATCTCCCAATTCGGTTGGACAAATGAATGTAAAATCGGCAGGATAAAAAACCAATATTACCCATTTACCTTTGTAATCATCTAACTTGATGTTTTTAATCTCATTATTATGAAATACCTGTGCTTCAAATTTTGGTGCTTGTTTATTTATTTCTAATTTATTTTCTTCCATTTTAATATCCTCCTAATATAATTAGTATTTAACTTTAACAGTACCTGACTTAATCCTACATTGACAAGCTAAACGATGGGTTTCATCCATGCCCATGTCTTCTTCCGATGGTGTTTGTTCAGATAAATTTTCTCCACCTTCTTCAATTTCAATTAAACAAGTACCACAGATTCCTTGACTACAACCGAAAGGTACACCTAATTGTTCACAAGCTTCTTGAATTTTTTCACCATCATTTACTTCAATTTCAGTATCCTCAGCTTTTAGAATTGCCATGATTTATGATAAAAATATGCCTTATTTAAAACTTATGATAAATATTTAATGAAGAAATATTTATAAACCAGATTAAAACTTTATAGTCTTAATGAAAAAAATAATACTAATGATAATTATTTTAATAAGTATACTCTCATTAGGTTGCAGTAATAACGGAATTACTTCTGGTGCAATTTCTGAGATTGAAATCACTTCAAAAAGTTTAACTAAGGCTGATCCACAATACGTTTGCATGATTAATGATGAATTATTTAATAAAAAACAAATACCAGTTAATGTTAGTGGTAAGGTATATTATGGTTGTTGTGAGATGTGTGAAAAAACTTTAAGAAATAAACCTGAAAGTAGAATTGCCATAGATCCGGTCAGTGGGAATGAAGTAGATAAAGCAATAGCAATTATTGGAACTGACACTCAAGGTAAAGCTTATTATTTTGAGAATGAAAACAATTTTAACAATTATCAATCTTAATTAACTTTGTTTATTTAATTTAACTTTTTTTTTATCAGAAAATTTAAGTGGATTCTCTTGAACATACTTCTTACCATATTGTAAAGCTAATTCTGCTTTATACAATTCCTTTCCTAAATATGCGGCATGTTCTAATCTTGTTAATAATTTTTCACGTACAATTGTATTGTAAATTTCAATTGCATTAGTTCCATAAATCATTTTAGTAATATTATGTTTATTAGTAACGTAGCCAACTTCAATTCTTTTCTTTTTATCAATTACCCGAATTAAGAAATATCCTTTTAAATCTTGCTTCCATTCTTTTATAGGATCATGTTTTGCCTTAATAATTTTTTTAATCATTTCTTTAGGCTTAATCCAAACATATTTTTTCATAAATATATCTTATTACGTATATTTTATAATAGTTTTGTTTGATTAAAAGATAAAATAATATATTTTATTCGAAAGTTATTAAAATAAGTTTAAAAAATAAGTTTAAACAGATGAAAGAAATTGTTGTCTTAGGCGATACTGAAATTGGAGGAGGAACTCTTACTGATGATTTTATTAGCGATAATGCCTTTTATGATTTAGTTAGTTCATATAGTAATAAAAAAAATACAGTAGATCTAATATTAAATGGAGATACTTTTGATTTTCTTAAATGTCCAATAATTAAAAATGGAATCACTACTTTCCCCAGGCATATTACTAAAGAGATATCATTAGAAAAATTAGATTTAATGTATAAGGCTCATCCTAAATTTTTTAAGGCCTTAGAAAAATTTGTTAAAAATAAAAATAATCGTTTATTTTTTGTAATTGGAAACCATGACCATGATCTTTTTTTTAAAGATCTTCAAAAAAAAATTAAGAAAATAATTAAAAGTAAAAGTAACGTTTTTTTTAGGTTGAAATATCATTATCACGGTGTATATGCCGAACATGGTCAACAATATGATTTCCTAAATAAAGTAAATCCAAAAAGACCATTCTTAAAGTATTTTGGTAAAAACATTCTTAATATTAATTGGATCTCTTTTGGATTAGTGAGTAGATTCATGACACTTAAAGAAGAACATCCCTTCTTAGAAAGAATAAAACCTTACCCCTTATTATTTTCTCATCATAAAGCAGTTGTTAAAAAAATAAGTTGGCGTAGTTTTGAATATTTCATAAAAAGTTTGATTTATTATCCTTTACGTTACTTTTATGATCCTACCTATTCCATTCCAAGTCATTTAATTAAAGAGTTTTATAGAAGATATAAAAATGTTCATTGGGATGTAGATGAAATAATTAGCGTTTTTAAGAGAAAAAGAAAAAGGTTCATCAAAAAGAATAAAATTTTAATTTTAGGTCACATTCATAAAAAACATATTGAGCAAGAAGGAAATTGGACAATTATTCACCCAGATTCTTGGAGAGATGAATATATATTAGATGCAAATACAAAAATATTAACTGCAAAAATAAAACGTTATGTTCATATTAAAGTGGAAGAAAATAATGATTTACACTGGGATTTGATTGAAGTTCCAATTAAAAGAAGTCAATTAAATTTTAATGAAGTTATTAAGAATGAAAAAAATATTCTACAACTTGCTGCTAAAGAAGAAGGGTTTAAATTAAATATTTAGAAATTATATTGATGATATTTTTAATATTGATTAAAATTAATTCTAAATTCTTTACCGTAATCTTCAAAACCTAGTTTAAGATAGAATTCATGGACCTTATCTCTTGTATGTCTACTTGTACCAATTATTTTGTAACAATTATTCCTTTTTGCTTCATCGACTGCTTCTTGAATTATCTTAGCACCATAACCCTTACCTCTATATTTCTCTTCTACATAAACATCTTCTAAAATTGCATATGGTTCTTGATGTAAATCATTATGTAAAAAATAAATTCTTGCTCTAGCAATAATCAGGTTATTTTCTTTAAATATTATTTTTTTTCCTTTTGTTTTAATATCAATAACTTCAAAAACCATTATAAGAATTTAAAGAATAATTACTTAATAACTTTTTCCATTTTAATATTAATTTAAGATGAATCTAGTTTTACTTTTATTAAAAATAAGCTCAATTTTTAAGTAAAGAACAGTTAAATGCACATTCTGAAGTCTCTAAAATCACATTAATATTTTCGTTGCAAGGATCTATAATAGTTGGAGCATATGAAAAGGATTCTTTTCTTATTTTATTTAACATCCTTGAAGGCATAATAACGGTTGAATTAATTGAAATGTTTTCTGTATTTTTAATTCTTTTATTAGTACTAGTAATTCTTAAATCATATTCTGGTGATAAATTAATTAAATGTAGAAAATACTCTGATACCTCTGGGCCATATCTCCAATCTAAATTTTTAGAGTTCCATTTTTCAAATTCTCTAACCTGATCCTTATTAGGAAAGTAAGGTAATTCTACCGAAGGTAATATGGATTCTAAAAATGAAACACCTAAAGCATAAAAATCTTGACTTCTATTTGAATCACTATGTAAATATTGTGGAGTTCCCAATATCCAACCGTCAGATCTATCTCCTAAGTCTTCATTAAATGTTGCAGAGATAGAAAAATCAATAAATGAAACATCTTCATTTTCTGATTCAATAATATTTCCTGATTTAACATCCCTATGTAGAATGTTTTGATCATGCATTTTATTTAATGTTTCTTCTAATTTCTGAAATTGTTTTAATCTTTTAGGTGTATTTTCAGTAAAGCCAATGTTCTTAAGATTCTCTCCATCAACATAATTTAATGGCCCAATTAAACCAATAATGCCTTCATAAAAATAAGGCGAAATTATTCTTTGGACCCCCTCAATATTTCTACAGTTATATTGATGATTTATTCCTCTTCTAACTATATATTGTAAATCATCATTTAATTTTTTATTTGAAAATGGATCAACAACAAACTTATAAGAATAATCATTATTATTATCAAGGTGAATAATTCCACATACTTCATCTAAATGAGAAATTTTCGTACACCTAGCTAAAATTGAACCTGCTTTATTCATATCAACGCCAGAATTATAGAATAAACTAAACAATTCATCCTTTTTATGTTCTTTCGTTGAAAATTTCATTGTATTAATATCGCATAAGCAAATATATCAAACCTTATTATTTGCCATTGGACTGTGATGAATCTCAGATTTGTTTATAAATATTTCTTTTATTCAAAGAAAAACATATAAGACATATATTTATTGATCTTTAAATTTAATTTTTAATCAAAAGTAAGCTTTAAATAGTTCTTTCAAGTGTAAATTTTTGGTGATTATATTTGCAAAATTTAATAATAGATTATAGATTAAAAAGAAAAGAAGAAAAACAACAAAAAGGTCAAACTGATTCATTATTAGATGAACCAAAAAATGAACCTACTAATAAAGTAAGTAATTTAGAAGAAAAATTAATATCGGAAGATAATCAAAAATTAATTGATTCAATTGATTATTCATTTCACGAACAACAATTATTAGAAAGTGTTTATCAAGAACAATTAGATTATAATCGATTATTTACAGAAAAAGATTCTAAGAAAGAAATGAATTCTAGCTTTGAAGATGAATATTGGTTACAAACGGCTAGTTCTGAAAAAGATTCAGATATTCTTTCTAATGAAGAAGCAGAAGAAACATTAAAAAACATTCAATATGCTCATCTTCTTGGTCAAGGTAATGAAGTAAGTATGAATCAAAGAAGAAAATTTTATTGGTGGATCAAAGAAAACCCTGCTTTATTTAATTTATTTGAAAATATGCATGCCTTAACTAGGGATGTTGATTATCAACAATATTAAAAATAAATCATTAAAAATACTTTACAAAATCGTCAAGTTCTTTTTCATATCTTTTTCTAGAGTACTCTTCTCCAAATTTATTAAAAATATTTTTTGAAACTGATCCAACTATACTAGCACTTGCAATTAATGCTACAATTCCCAATGTTGGAGAATCACTTACCATTTCTGCTAAATTCATACTACTATACCCACAAATCCCCGCTACAGGTATTGCTGCCAATGATGAATATCTTTCAATCTGTTTTAATTTACCTTTATTTGCTATGTAAAAATTTATTTTCTTATTATAATCTTCAGTATAACCTTTCATTTTATATGTCTCCAAATATTGTTAATCTATATTTCTTACAAATATATTTTATTAATATATATAAGAAATGTAGAAAGCAAATGGTTTATTTATAAATTTAACTAATATATTAACGATAAGATATTTTTTTAATTCTTGATTACAAAATATAATTATTAATCATTTCTTCCTCTATAAAATGCATTTTTCCAGGAATAATTAAACAATGTGGCGCATCACCAAAATCTATCTCTTTAATTTTTTTTAGTTTGCCAGCTTTAATTATAGCTTTATCAGTCCCTAATCTAGAACAACCAATAACAAGTAAATCATCTTTAACCAAACCTTCACCTAATCTTTGTTCAATATCTTCAAGAACTTCAATGGCTTGACTTACACTCATAAAACGATTTTGATCAGATTTAATATCTAACAGACATAAAGTATGCATACCCAATTCACGATTTTGTTTGATAACTTGGTATGGTGTTTCTAATTGTGGAAAATCATCTAAAAATGGAATTGAAGTAGTTTTACCAAATTTATACAATTGTAAACCGGTAATTCCCACTGCAGTTAACACGGAAGCATTATTCAAGACTTTTACATCAACATTTTTTTCCTGTGCTAATTTTAATAAATCTACATGAGTCGTAGCCGAGAAAGGATCGCCTATAACTAGGAAGGCTACTTCCTGATTACGTGCTTCTTCAACAATTTTCTCATCTCCGTTCTCCGTAGTTTTCCGATCTGCTAAGATTATTTCTCGATTATAGAATTTAGCTAATTCATGATTTGAACATTGTAAAAGAGAAGTGTAATTTTCTAAATAAACTAAATCACATCGTTTAACAATCTCTAAACCTTTTACTGAGATGTCTTTCTCGTTCCCTAATCCTAAACCAATTAAATATAATGTCATTTTTTATACCTATTAAATAATTGGATAAACCTCATCAATTTTCTTATTATATCTTTTCAAATAACCTTTTATCAAGGAATTAATCTCTGGCCCTAAAATTCTATCTGTTACTTGAATGTAAATCTCTGTGTTAACTTTATCTTTAAAACTAAAAAAATTATGCCAACTATTATCTTGAATAATCCTTTCAAAATAAACATGTACTCCACCTTTCATTAAATGATTATCAATTTCAATAAAACCAGCATCATTCAACAAAAATTTTTCAATATCACTACGACAATCTTCCTCAATGGTTAAATCTACGTAATCCTTCAAGCCTTGTTTATAATTTATTTCTTCCATTTTAAAATGTATAGGTTAATATTAATCTAAAAAAATTAGTTTATTATTAAAACTTATAGTAAATTATTTGAAAAATGATCTTTAAGAAAATAGGGCAATGTAGTTAGGATCATTCCCTTCCTTAAACCATGCTTCTTCATATTCAGTAAACCCATTCTCTTCTTTTTGAAATAGATTTTTAATTTTACCAATTGAATATCTAATTTTTTGTTTTGAACCTTTATAATTCATTGAACCATCTAATTCTCCATTGACAAACCATTGACCTTCATCAACCAATGACCCATTCTGATCTTTGAAAACTTCAACTAATCCATCGTTCATTAAGCTATCTGCTACATTATCAACAACAAGTTCTAGTCTTGGGGGATTAATAATTGGTTTTAATTTTTTTTTTAATACAGTTACCATATAAATAAAGAATTAGATTCTATTTATAAACTTTTTGTTTATTTGTCACTGTTTAGTGTTGACAAATGAAAGGGTTATGAACTTGATGAGAATTAGGTGGTTTTAAAGATAAATTATGAATATATTTTTGACGATTATTAACAACTATATCGACATTATCTTCCATACTCTTAGTAAGCTCTGTTTCTTGAAAAACACCACTTAAATTAAACATTTCATTTCCACGTAAATTAGAAAAATTTCCAAACCAATTGTTCATATATTTATGAAATTGATTTACAATAGGTATATCCTCGCCCCATAAGTAAGTTCTAAAATCTTTTAATTGATCCCATTGTGGATGCAAACTATTTGGGTCAATTGAATGCATCATCATTTCATTAAAAATTATATCTTCTACCGAATCAATATCATCTAAAAAACCAAAATCAGTATGAGTGGATTTAACTTTAACTTCCTTCTCTAAACCAATACTTGCAAAATTACTTAATGTTTCAAAACTAATTAATGGTGGGTTATAAGAACTTATTCCTCGAACTAATAAGTATGGAAAAACTTCAGGTATTTCTTTAATTAACTTGTACCATTTTCCATCTTTAAGAGTTAATTCCTTAATTGTGTTCCATCTTCCACCTTTCTGTTTATTACTACCAGGATTATCGTCATATTGTTTTCTACCACTATAAGCAATGTTAACCTTATGTAAAAAACTTTCATCTAATTTTAACATCCAAAGATTATTTTCCTTGATCCAATGAACATTATTTTCATCTTTTTTATCCTTAAGTGGGAGATGCCAACGTCGGTAAGGACCAATCATACTTCCATTAACCCTTTCCTTATTATTAAAATCCTTACCATAAATATTTTCCATAGAATTTAGGTTTACCATGAAATCATAATTATTTAAATCTGAATCAGTTCTAAATTGTTCAATATTTGAACCTAAAGGAAGATCTCCTGAACAAAAAATAATCATTTCATCATCAGTTATATCAATTCCTTGTTTACCTTTACGCATGGTGTTCTCTAAACTCCATTTGTCACCTTCTGGAATAAAAACAAACCTTTTTTCCTGTGCATTAACATTAAAATATTTTGTAAAACTATCAAAGATCTTTCTAGTTGTATCATCTCCCACTATTGCTAATCTCTCAATACCAGAATGATAAAAGTTCATCATAACATAAGCAATAATTGGTACACCACGAATTGAATAATTAAATTTGGATGAATTGACATCATCAATACTACGATATAAATTATGTTGCGATCTACCTGATTTTTGTTTCTCTTTAATTGCTTGCGATTCAATCTTTTTTATTACTTCACTTATACCACCTGAATCATCATAACTTGCTCCTACAATTGCTTTATTTATTACCATTTTTTCTAATTAACACCCTTAACCATGTATGGACCTTCTCTTTCATAACCAAGTTTTCTATAATAACCACGTACACCAACACCAGAAATTACAATAATCTTATTTTTTTCTTTTTCTTTACAAATTTCTTCTGCTTTCTGCATTAGCTTTTTACCCCAACCCTTATGTTGAACCATCCCTTTATCTCCTAAAGCTGTAGCTGTTCCATAAACATGTAATTCTCTAATTAAAGCACTTCCTTCAGTTATTTCAGACCTTAAATATTCAGCTGGGAAACGTAACCTACAAAAACCAATTAAGAGATCATTCTCGGTGTCTTCAGCGGAAATGAAAAATTCTGTACTGTTAGATGCTTCATATTCGTTAACTTTAATTTCAACCTTTTCCCAATTAATTTCTTTACCTTTCGGTTCACGAGACCTAATATCCCTACTTTGACTTTTTTCATCTTGATATTTCTGATCAGTATATTGCCTAAGATTAGTTTTATCTACACCTGCTTCCCAATATTTTGTTGGTACATCTCTCTGAACTCTTTGAATCCTACAATATTCAGGTACAAAAGTATAAAATTCTGCCACTCTTTTAGCAGCTTCTTCAGTTGATATTGGTGTAAATTTTCCAGCTTTATATTGATGATACATGGCAGTACCAGGAGCTACCATGCACGGGTATAATTTAATCATGTCTGGCTTGTAAGCTTGATCAGTAAACAATTGACGCATTCCAGCCATATCTCGCTCATAATCTGTTAAAGGAAGACCAGGCATATAATGAAAATTAATTTTGAAACCTAAATCTCTTAAAATTTGAATTGATTTTATTGAATCTGCACTGTCATGACCTCTATGAACAAATTTTAAGACATCATCATATACAGATTGAATACCTAACTCAACTCGTGTACATCCCTGTCGTAACATTTCATTACCGTGTTTTAGAAATCCCCAATCTGGTTTTGTTTCAATGCAAAGAGCTACACAACGTACTTGAGTGGTTTCATTTTTAACTTGTTCTTCTTCCAAAGTTTTTTTGTTTTGATCTCTTAATTGATACAATTTATTCTTAATAGATTGCTTCCTTTCTTCGTCCTGTACATCTCCTGGTAATTCAAAGAATTCCTTAAAATAAGCATAATTAAAGTTTCCACCATCTTCAAAAAACATTTTAGAAAAATCGTTCATTGCTTTATAACAACCATAAATAAACTCCTCTTGATATTCTTTTTCTGTAGCAGTAAATGTACCACCCATAACAATAATTTCAATTTTATCAATGGTATGGCCAAGTAAAATATATTGCTCAAGCCGATTAAAAACTTGTAAATAAGAATCATAATCATTTCGCATTCCCCTCATGGTTGCAGGTTCATGTCCTGTGTATGATTGAGGTACATCACCCCAAGGAGAATTAATACCTCCAGGACAAAATGTACATTTACCATGTGGACAATTTGAAGGGGCAGTCATGATTGCAACTGGAGATACACCAGAAATTGTTCTAACAGGTTTAGTTAATAATTTACTTTTTAAAATAGGAATTTCTTCCACAGGAATGTTTAACAAGATTTCAATGTTAGTAGGTATTTTTTTAAAACCATTTTTTTGTGCTAAATCTCTCTTTAATTTAGTCCATTTTTTACTATCAAAATCTTTTTTCTTAAGTTCAATTAGGATTTCCTGATAAAAATTATTCATTTTCATTTATTATTTTCATTTAAATTTTCTAAAGCGTTTCTTAATAAGCCATATGCCCAAGAAGTTCTATCAACTTGTTTATTTAATTTTTCAATTTCTATTGGTTGTAAGTAAGGTATAACTTTCCTTAAATCCCTCTCTAACATATGTTTAACTTGTTGTTCAGGAAATTGTTGCACTCGATCTTTTAAATATGGCGTAATCCAAGTAAGAATTTCACTTTGTAAACTAATATAAGAATTATTATCCCAGCCTTTATTTATAACATAATTAACAGCTTCAGCATAGGAACTAACAGCAATTCTAGCTAAATAATAATCATTAGAATTGGCCTCTTCTGTTCCACCTTCATGAGTTTCCTTATTTCTGATATTGTGTAAGGTTGGCACTTCTTCTAATTCCGAGCCATCAGTAGGTCTTTTTCTAATATCAACTATCTTCTTTTTTATTCTTGAATCAAATAAATTAAATCTTTTACCATGATTTTTTCCTTTACACACTGCTTGATTAAATAAACTATTCATCTTATACTTTAATGTATGATCTTCAGATAATTCTTCTTTTGTTGCTACTCCCTTTTCTAATAGGAATCCATCTAAAACAACTTCTAAAGCTGTTGCTGCCCTTAAAGTCGCTTCTGGATAATAGCCGTCGTTAATTAAATCATTTGCTCTTTTTAAAAGTTTAATAGCTTTTAATTCATATGGGGTTTTTTCAATAACTTTATTTAACAAATTTGCTTGAAATTCATCATGAAAATGTTGATTAAACGGAATTCTTTCCACTGAAGTATTTCTTGAAGGATTATTAAAATCAGCATAATTTATTTCCCGATCATTTTTAATTCCAACTAAACTAAAAATCTTTTTATCAGAAGTTAAACTAAAAGATTCATTTTTTTTAAATTGAAATGTAGCTGGTGAACTATAAATCATTGAAAAATAATTATCTATTAAAGTTGTAATAGAAGAATTCCTTTGATGAATAAGAATTGCTTGTGTTTTTGAAACTTCATCAAATAAATTTTTATGTTTTTCATAAAATTTTTTATCTTCTTTATCAATTTCATCAATTGCCTTTTTTCCTTGTTTAATTGCAGATTTTAACTTAAGTTCTCTAATACTTAGATATTCCTTAAATTCTTGTTCACTAAAATCATCAAATTCATTATGGACATTTATAAAATTTATTGGTAAATTAATTGAAGAATAAAAAGTACTATATGTTGAACAGATATCAGAAGTAACTAATTCAATGTTAATTAATTCTTCAATATCTCCTAAAGAAAGAGAGTAATTACTATCTTTAATTGGATTCTTCCAAAGGCTTTCATCAAACCTAACATTATTATGATAAGTTCTGAAGTGTTCAAATGTAACAACTGTTTTTGGCGCGATTATTTCATTCCCAGCCACGCCTATTTTACTTTCAGGAACTAACACCTCATATTTACCCTCAACTAACCTGGGTAAACGTTGTAATCTATCATAAAAATTAATTTTTCCTTCTTCTGGTGTTAAAAAATTTTCATCAATTCTATCTTCAATTAACACTCTAATATCTTCATCTAAGTCATCATACCTCTTTAAAGGATGAAATCGATTTAAAAAACTATAATAGATAGGAAATAATTCCGGCTTAGAATTTATAACATTTATAGTTAATTCTAAATTACTACAGTCTGGATAATCCATATTATCAAAATTGAGTGATGTTTTTATAAAGATTTTGTCACTTACAAGTAGAATGTGCTTGTTCATATTAAATATTGAAAATTGATTATAGAAACGTTTATAAACAACTTGTCAAAATAAACCAATATGATTCTTAAAAATTGATATTTTTGGAATCACTCAATTAATGAGGTTAATTTCAATGGTAACTAGAATAGGAACAAAAAATAGAAAAACAAGAAGTAAATTCACTAGACATTATAGAGAAAAAGGTAAAATTCCTTTAAGTAAATATTTTCAAGATTTTGTTATTGGTGATAAAGTTAACCTTAAAATAAACTCTAATGTACAAAAAGGTCAATTTTTTAGAAGATTCCATGGTTTAACTGGAACAATAACTGGAAATAAGAAAGGGTCCTGTTATGAAGTAATAATTACAGATGGCAGTAAGAAAAAAATGTTATTTGTACACCCAATTCACATGAATAAATAATAATAATACTTTAAAATGGCAAATCCAAAATTTATTGAAGAAGAACCTGTAAGTTTAGTTGAAGTAAGAAACATTTTACATAATGTTGAAAAACGTGACGAAGAATTAAATTATCGATCAGGTAAAGCTAAAGATTTCTTAGATAACTTCAATATTGAATTAACCGTAGAGAAACAACAAGAATTATCTAAAAAATTAATTAGTTTAAACTTAACTAGGTTAAAAGAGATTCACATTGCCAAAATAATTGATTTCTTACCAAAGAATGCTGATGAGTTAAAAGTCATCATGCAAGCTTATCCGGTGAGTTTCCCTAAAAAAGATCAGGAAGCCATCATCGGGGCGGTTAAAGATTTTGTTTAAAAGAAAAATAAATTCTTAAATAAAATTTTTATATTTTTCTAATATATAGAAGATTTTATTAAGATCAAATTATTATCAATTAAAAGATTAAAGAACTAAAATGGAACCAAGAAATGAAAGTAAAGAACGAGAAGAGAACGCAATTATTCTAGATTATTTACCACATGGTTATGCAAATGATCAAAGTAATCTAAAAAGTCCAGTAGCTCAAGCTCTTGGTGTTGAATTTTTAACTTTATTGGAACTTATTCCTAAACGAGAAGTATTTTTGCAACCTCACCAGGGAGTATACATAGGTGAAGGTAAAAGAGACGATATTCATCATATTAAAGGCAGAATCCCGCCAGAGAAGTTAACATCAACTGCTAAAGGAGAACTTTTACACGCAATTGAAAAAGTAGTTCAAGATAATGAAACTAAATTTGTTGAATTCTTTAATAAAGCTCAACCATTAAGTATGAGAATGCATCAATTAGAGTTACTTCCAGGTTTAGGTAAAAAGCACATGTGGGAAGTTATTAATGCCCGTAAAGGTAAACCATTTACTAGTTTTGATGATCTTAAAGAAAGAGTAAAATTATTACCGGACCCTAAACAGATCGTTATTAAGAGAATTCTATCTGAAATTGAAGGAAAAGAAAAATATAGGGTTTTTACTAAATAAATTTTATTTATTTATATCAATGCCATCTATCTTTAACTTCTAAGTGTTCTAATTGATGTAAGTTCTTAATGATACCTAAATATTTTTCCTTGCCATAAAAAGTCATTATTCCATCAATCTCTGTTCCATTTCTATATCGACGATTGAAATACCTTATATCCCCATTACGAAATAAGTTCATCCCCGTTAACATTGTTTTCTCTAAATCCTTTAGAACTAAGATTTCAGCCATTTTCCCTCGAAGATTAGCTATTTGTGGAATGTCTCCGCCATCAACAATCATTTTATGTAATTTATCTGCATTTTCAGTTTCAATAATATCTTCAAGAATTCCACGCCGTTTATTACTATTAGAAACAGTTCTGTAAATTTGTTCTTTATCATTACCATTCATTTCACTAAGCATCTTTGGAGTAATGTAATGATAAAATAGAATTGTGTCCACTCCGTTTCTCCAACTTCCCAATTCTGGCTCTTTAGTTGGGTCATAATGAGCAAGTGTTCGATAAACTTCAGGTATCCATTCTACTTTCCGACGATATTTATCTCCCCAGTATTTATAGAATAATTGTTTCTTATTTCTTAGTTGATACCTCTTTCTTGTTGGTTTACAACCTACTTCTACAAAACCAAAACAGATATGTTCGCCATTAGAAGAATAAAGGGGAATACCTTTAATGCTAGATCGTGGTAACTCAAAAAAAGTTTCATTTTCAGTAATAAGTTGTTGTGAAGACATAAAAAGGAATTGATAAACTATAAATAAATCTTATTTCCAAATAATACTTCTTTTTTTCTCTCTTACTAAATCTTTTAAACCAGCCTTATCTGCTCTTTTTAATAATTCTTGACTAATTTTTTTTAATCTTAAATTGTTAATGGCAATATCGTTATGTAAAAAGTCAAACCTTTCCATGATCTTTTCTAATAAAACAGCTTGCGTTTCTAAATTAACTTGCACTATTCCAGACTTAGCAACATGAAATTCTTTTTCTAAATCATTTAACCTCTCTAAACTTTCAATTAAGAACTTTTGATCATCAGACAAATCATTTAAACATTCAGAAATTGCTTCAATATCATTATCTATGTCCACTCTTTTTTGTCTTACTGGTTTAGAAAACAATTTTTTCCACCACTTCTGTTCATATATAGCCATACAATTAATTAAATTATCAATGAATATAAAGTTTTTCTTTTCAAAACACAAAAATTAAGTATAAGTTTATCTTTCGAATATTTAAAATGTTAAATTCTTACCTTGCTCCGGGCGATGTCATGCAGATGTATGAAGATAATAAAATCTCAACAAACGAAGGTATTGGGCATTTAACTCAACATCTGTTTAATGAATCCCATTATAGCAACGGAAATATTGAAAGAATCGAGGATAAAATATCAAATTTATATTCAGCATTTAATTCTGGTTGTATCACTGGAGAAGAATACCTAAATGACCTTTATAGGTTAACATTAACAGATTAAGAAACCTATTTAAATCATTAACTTTTCTTTTTAATTAGATGAAGTTTAAAGGAAAAAAAGTTTACGGTAATTACAAAATAATCACATGTCCTTTCTGTGATAAACAAGCTACAAGTAAAAATGAACAAGGGATAGAAGTTTGTTCTAAACATATTAAAAAAAATCTAGAGGAAATAAAATGTCTTTGTGGTAGCTGGTTAGAACCAAGAGGCGGTAAATTTGGTCGTTATTTCAATTGTTTAGAATGTGGTAATATTAATTATGATAAAGCAATGGAAATCAAACAAATGACCATGAAAGATTTTAAGAAAGTAGAAATAATAACCGAAGATGAAGTTTATAATACACAAATAAAACCTTTAAAAAAAGAAAAAACCAATTATAATGAAAAAAAGGAGATAACAATTACATCTAATGATTCTTTCTACTTTGATTAAAAATTAATGGAATATAATCACTTATACTCTTATAAATAAAAAAGCTTAAAAATAGATCATTTTCTATCTTTATTCATGAACAAAAAAGGAATTAGTTATTTGGGTGTTATTGCAGTAATTTTAGCTTTAATTATATTAATTATGATTATTGTTGATATCAATTCAAGAGAATGTAATGGTAATAAGGATTGTCCAATGAACGCTTATTGCAATACTAATTATGAATGTCAAGAATTTCCAAATGAAATAGTTTATGAAAAAAATAATTTCTTATTTTCAACCATTATTTTAGGAATTTCATTAATAGTTGCTGCTTATATTTTTCGAGGTGGTAAAAATCCATTCAAAAAAGAAGAATATTATTAAAAAAAATTTAAGAAGCAGTTATACCTAATCTTTTACAAATTTCTTTCTGATTATCTGTTAAATTTTTGTAATTCTTTTTTACAAAATCTTCAAATTCTCTATCAATATCTTTCATCCCTTATGCACCTCTTTTATACATTTTAACAAATTTTTATCATTTATAAAACTTGTTCATCCTCGTTTGAAAGTAAATCCCAGTTGTCATTTTCGGGGTAAAAAAATTTATTAGAAATTTTTATATTTAATAATTAAAAGAAGCTAAATTTTGCTTTTTCAGAATCATAGTGACAGAATGAGATCTCCAGTTAGTAACAAAATTCATGCAATTTTTTTTGTTCCTTTTGATTCTTTAACAACTTACTTTTTTTAGTTAGAAGATCTAAATTAAAACCAAATTTTTTGTTAATTAGTAATTTAGCATAATTTAACATTAATTCTTTAGATGCAAATTTAATAGGTTGATTAGCTAAACTTTTCCTAGTTGCTTCTCTACACACCCATACTCCCAATGGGACGTTATATTCAGGAGTGATGAAACGTAAAGCTAAACAGCTATGTTGACGTTTAATCTGTTTCATCTTTTCTAAAACAGGCAACCTACAAGCATAGTAACCACCTGCTGTTTCTTCTGGATAATTTTTTCTTTCATTATAATTCTCATAATCGGTTGAATAAGCATACCCCTCCTTAGACCAAGAATTAATGTTCTTATTTAAATAAGTCTCGAATAATTCATAACTCCAAGCTTCTGGAAAGAATAAAATAAGATAATAATTACCCCAACCTCCACCAAAATAAGTCATATATTCGCCTACTTGTAGATCTTTAACTTCTTTAACCAGTTTATTACTTACTGTACTATCAACTGCAGTAATTGACCAACGTGTAGGTACTAATTTTCGGTTATTTTTTAATCCTAGGTTACCCACGGATAAGATTTTATTAAGGAAAGATTCTTCAAAACCTTTTTGATATAATTTTAAAATTGCTGATGATGATTTTAAATCTGTATCTGCAACCATCTTATCAACCCTGATATCAACTTTAGTATTTTGAGTGATCTTAGCTTTCTTAACTGAAGATGTTGGACCAAAGGGGATAACTTCTCGTTCTGGTTTAAATTGTAGAGAAGGTTGCTTTGTTAAATTAACTTCCAATTCAACTGCTTTTTTAGCCATACCGACTTCTTTAATGATATCTAAGAAACGATTACTTTTATTTACATCTTTTACTGAAGCTGAAGATCTACTGTTAACTAACCCGTAACGCATGGAAGCCACTTGCCCAATTTTAAAGTTAGCTTTACTCCATAACTTTGGTGAATCGTAATAAGAGGTATCGCCAGAAAATTGTGGACTAAGTAAACCAACATTAACTTTCGGATAACCAATTCTTCCTATAAACGGAGCAGGTGATGAACCAAAGAAATCTGTCTTAAAACTTTTATTTAGTTTTAATTTAGGGATCTGTTCAATATCTTTATACTT
>CAZRHO010000010.1:15226-18736 GCA_964599955.1 uncultured Methanosarcinales archaeon | reverse complement strand
TTTATTCACTTAACTTATTTCCCCTAGATTTACTTTCTTCCCAACCGGCAGCAGTTATTTGAATGAATTCTGTTTTTTCATGCATATCTTTAATATCTCTTGCACCACAATAACTAATGCCACTTCTTAAACCTTTTATCATACCCTTGATAACTTCACTTACAGGTCCTTTATAATTTACTAAAGAAGAAACACCTTCAACAAAAATGTCTAATTTTTGTTTAACTTTTTTCCCAACTTGACTTTCTTTCCGTTCATGGCCACTATCATAGGAAGCACTACCCATGTATTTTTTGTAACGGCGACCATCTTTCATGACAATCATCCCTGGTGCTTCATCAGTTCCTGCAAATAAACTACCGCAATATGCAGTGGAAGCTCCAGCACCGATTGCTTTCGATAAATCTCCAGGAAATTTAATACCGCCATCAGCAGTTACCGGTACATTATGTTGTTTAGCTACTGAACAAACATCCATTACTGCAGTTAGTTGTGGCACCCCAGAACCGGAAATAACTCGTGTTGTGCAAACAGGTGAAGGACCGATGCCAACTTTTAAACCGTCAGCTCCCGCTTCAATTAAATCTTGTGCAGCTTCTTTAGTGGCAATATTTCCTGCCATTAAATCGGTATTAGGGAAATGTAATTTAAATTCTTTAATTCTCCTGATGGCTAAATCTGAATGACAATGAGCAATGTCTAAAATAATTACGTCAGCTCCAGCCTCAATTAAGGATCTAGATCTTTCAATTGTATCTTTCACACCAACGGCGGCACCAACCATTAACCTGCCTTTATAATCACGGGATGCATCTGGCCATTGTTCCAATCGTTTGATATCTTTAGTAGTAATTAAACCTCGCAAAATTCCATTTTCTAATAATGGTAATTTTTCAATCCTGTTTTTATGTAAAATCTCTTTAGCTTGAGTGAAATCTATCCCGTATTTAGCTGTAACTAACCTATCTTTGGGTGTCATCACTTCAGAAATTAATCTATTCATGTTAGTTTCAAATAAATAATCTTTAGCTGTAAAGATGCCCACTAATTCATTCATTTCCTTTACTAATAAACTGGTAACACCTTCCGCTTTCATTACGCCAACAGCTTCTCCAACAGTTATTGTAGGTGGAACTGAAACGGGATTTTCAATAATATAACTGGTACTTTTTTTAACCTTTTTAACCTCATAAACTTGTTCCTCTACAGTTCCAAATTGATGAATGATTCCTAAACCACCTTCACGAGCCATGGCTATAGCCATTTTATGTTCAGTTACAGTAGCCATATTTGAACTAACTAAAGGAATGTTCAAACTAATGTTTCTAGTAAATTTAGTTTTAATATTAGCTTCACTACGAGAATTTAAGGGGGTTCTTTTAGGCACTAATAAAACATCACTATAAGTAAGACCTAACCTCATGTTTTTTCAACTATAAATTTAGTATAAATAGATTGTGGATGTAGAGAATAATGATAAAATCAGTTTTAATCAAACCCTGTTTTTTTTGATTCAATTACAAGAAAAGTTGTATATTCAACTGGAGTTGAAGCCTGAGTAGTTTTTTGTTTACTCATTTCTTGTATCGGAGAAGGATCAGTAAACCCAGTGAAAAGACCTAAATATGGAACTGCTGATGCAGGATCACCACCACAATCATTAAAACTTGGATCTGGTACTGCAATACCTTGTTCTTGTTCATCTAAACTACCCTGACATTCTTCTTCTTTTTCTTCCTCTTGTTGCATTTGTTTCATCATGGCTATCATGCAAAGTAAAGCAGCATTACAGGGATCATCATCAATATCTTCAGATTCTGGTGCGGGAGTGTCTAGCGGTCCACCAAAAGTGATTTTTTTTTTAGAGATATCCCCTCCAATATTGAACCCCTCTCCCACAGGAACATTAAACTTACCACTTCTTGCATCATTAATACGCTTAGCAACATCAAGTAGCTTTTTAAGTTTTTCAAAAGTATCAGGGGGAATTTCACCACTATATTTCGGCACTGGTGTAAGTTTTATTTCTCCTTGCTTTTGATCATCAAAGTATTGTTCCATGTCTGAATCTTTTAAAGCTGGATCTTGTCCCATTTTTTTTCCAAAATCTTTTGCTTCTCCCATAAATTCTTCCATTTCAAGAGGATCTTCACCAAGCACAGAATAATCTTCAATATCTAGACCAGTACCTGGTGGTGATTCTAGTTCTTCTTCAGAGGGAGCAGGATCACTTATTCCTCCAGGGATTGTCAATATTGGTGAAACACAAAGATTATACAGACCAATCCCACTCTCGTAAGATCCAGTTACTGGCTCGCCACTTGGCCCCGTCCCTACATTACCACCGGGCCCTACTGGAGTTGTTCCTATCGGTGATGGGTCACCTCCTTCAACTCCACCATCATTACCACTTGTTCCAGATAAAAAACTAGCACAATCTCCTATGGAAGTACCTACATCGAGTGGAGTACTAGTATCTACTTGAGATTCTCCCCTCCCCCTATCGGCTCCTGCGAATATTATTGATTCTTCTTCTCTAGGGGTTTCTTCTCTAGCTCTATCTTCCATACCTACTTCCTCTTTAGAACTTTCTTCTCTACCGATAACTTCTTCTTTCACCCAACTACTTGCTGCTTGACCAACTAATGCTTTTCTTCTGCTGCCTTCTTCTCTAACACTTTCTTCTTGCAACAATCTTGGCAATTTAATAATTACGTCCAATAAATTTATGTGGTCACCTGTGTATATCTCTAACCCAAATAAACTCTTTGAAAGAGATTCAATATCTTCCTCTTTAGAAGTAACACTGTACATATTATAATCTTCTTGATAAGTCATCTTTTGATGTTTGTATATTTCATTAACATCAATTGTGATAAACAAAGCAATTTCTTTTAATTCCTCATAAGATAAATGAGAAAAAGATTCATCTATAGATTTTGAAAAATCATTATATGCGCCTTTTAATTCCTTTCTATCTTGTAGTTTATCTCGAAATTTATTTTGATAATAAGTTAATTCTTCATTACCTCCCGCAAAATGTTCTTCTATTCTAAACACGTTAGTTATGGCAAGTGCTTCTTCCGGAGACATTCCTAATAGTTCTAATTTGTTAACTATTACTGAAAATGGATTTTTAGACCCACGGGCAGCTTCTCCAACTAAAGATTGTTCTTTAGATAAAGTCCCTAATTCTTTATCAACAGGAAAATTCTTTGTAGTGTAGATTACTAAGAAAACTATGGTGATAATCGCAACAATGGCTACGATAGCAAGGTAATGATGAGAATTAAATGGAATGTTCAGATTTTTCTTTGATTTTTTTCTAGTAATTACAAATCACCTCTCTTAATAAGAAGTTAAATCATTTTTATATATAAAATCTTTTATTATAACAAAATTTTTAATCTAAACAGTTGTTAAAAATAAAATGTCTCTATTTACATTTAAATATGCTCCAAAAAATTCTGATCAAATTTTCGGTCAGCAAAAAGCAGTTGAAGAATTAAA
>CAZRHO010000010.1:0-15216 GCA_964599955.1 uncultured Methanosarcinales archaeon | reverse complement strand
TTATTTTTATTGAATAGAAATTCTAGAAATATGGATTTCATAATCAATTATAAACAGAATAAAGAAAAGGTTGCACTTGTTCATGGGCCAATTGGTAACGGTAAAACTTCTTCAGTTCACGCATTAGCTAATGAATTAAATTATGATATATTAGAAATTAATTCTTCAAATTTAAGAAATGCCGATTCTATAAAGACTTTCTTAGGGTCGGCTTTAGGTCAGCAATCTTTATTTTTCAACTCAAAAGTGGTTTTAATTGATGAAATTGACAACATATCTGGAGTTAAAGATAGGGGATGTATATCCGCTTTAATGAAAGCAATTGAAAAATCTTTTTTTCCGGTAATTGCTACAGCTAACAATATCGAAGACAAAAAAATGAAACCATTAAAGAAAGCAGCTAAATTAATTAATTTTCATAAATTACAATATCGAACAGTATCTCATGCTTTGAAATGGGTTTGTCAACAAGAAAACATTTCTTATGATGAGAAAGCAATCAATTCTTTAGCTAGGCAAGTGGATGGCGATTTAAGAGGAGCGTTGTTAGATTTACACTTATGTGCCATTAATAGTTCAGTTAAATTTGAGGATGTTACTAATCTATCTGATAGGAAAAGAACAGAAACAATAACAAATGCTTTACAAATAATCTTTAAATCTTCTTCCATAAAAAATTCTTTAGATGCCTTAAATGATGTCGATATGGATCCTCGAGATGTAATTTTTTGGGTAGATGAAAATTTACCAAAAGAATATACTAATATAAAATCTTTAGCCAAAGCTTATGAATCTTTAGCGAGAGCAGATGTTTTCAACGGCAGAATAAAGAAAAGACAACATTGGCGTTTCCTAGTTTACATAAACAACCTATTAACTGCAGGGGTATCTTCAGCTAAAGAAGAAAAAAACACAAATTTCTTTTCGTATCGTCAACCAATGCGATTCTTAAGAATGTGGCAGGCTAACATGAAAAATGCTAAGAAGAAGGAGATTGCTAATAAGCTAGCTAAGGTAACTCACGTTTCACATAAAGTAGCAATGGAACAAATGCCTTATTTACAAAGTATATTTACCAATTCAAAAGCTCAAATGATGGCCGAAGAGTTAGAATTAACTGATGAGGAAGTAGCTTGGTTGAGCAGATGAATCAAAAAAATTAATAAACCAAGTTATAATTACAAGTCTAATGGCACATACTTCACAAGAATTGGCTACATTCTGTAAAAAGAAAGGTTTTATTTACGCTTCTAGTGAGATTTATGGGGGCGTGGCCGGGTTATATGATTATGGTCATCTCGGAACGAAGCTAAAAAGGAATTTTGAAAATCAATGGAGAAAGTATTTTCTTAATTTTGGTGATAATTTTCATGAGATTGAAACTGCCAATATTATGCATGAAAATGTTTTCAAAGCATCTGGCCATCTAGCTAATTTTGCGGATCCGATTGTAAAATGTTCAAAATGTGATTTTTCTGATAGGGCAGATCATTTTTTAGAAGAAAAATTAAAACAAAGATTTGAAGATCTTTCAGTAGAAGAATTGAATGTTAAATTCAACGAGCATGGTTTTGTTTGTTTAGTTTGTGAATCTTCTTTATTACCTGTTTCATCTATGAATATGATGTTCCCATTACAATTAGGTGTTTCTGGCCAACAAACTGGTTATTTACGACCAGAAACGGCACAGTCACCTTACGTTAATTTCAAATTACAACATGAGTTGCTGAGAAAGAAATTGCCCCTGGGTTTAGCTTTAATAGGTCGAGCTTATAGAAATGAAATTAGCCCCAGGAATCTAACTTTAAGAATGAGGGAATTTACACAAGCTGAATTACAAGTTTTTTTTAACCCTTCAAAAATAAATGAACATGAAGGATTCTCATTAATTGAAGATTATCCTTTAAGAATTATGTTGACTGAAGATAGGGAAGCTAATATGGTTGTAGAGAGAACAGCAAAAATGTTATTAGATAAGCTTCCAAAGTTTTATGTTTATCATTTAGCTAAAATTCAACAGTTCTATTTGGATATTTTAAAGATACCAAAAGAAAAGTTTCGTCTTTATCAGTTAAATGATAAGGAAAAAGCATTCTATAATAAGTATCATTTTGATATTGAAGTAAAATTAACCGAACATGGTTTTACTGAATTAGGGGGTTTACATTATAGAACAGACCATGATCTCAAAGGCCATCAAGAAATATCCAAACAGAAGATGGAGGTTTTAGAAGAAGAAAGTGGTGAAAAATTTATACCCCATGTGTTGGAATTAAGTTTTGGGGTAGATCGTAATGTTTACGCTTTAATTGATACTAATTACGATAAAGGGAATGAGAGAGGCAATGATGTTTTACTTTTCCCTAAAAAATTAACTCCCTTTTACTGTGTAATTCTTCCTTTAGTTAAAAACAAACCCGAGATTGTTAACAAAGCAAGGGAAATTTACAATTCATTAAAAGGATCTTATTCTTGTTATTATGATCAGGCATCTTCGGTTGGGAGAAGGTATGCCCGAGCTGACGAACAAGGGATTAAATACGCTATAACTATAGATTTTGACTCTTTAGAAGATAATTGTGTTACTATCAGGGAAAGGAATTCAACTAAACAAGAAAGGATAAATATAAAAGAATTGAAAGATAAGTTATTTGAATTATATTTAGAATGAAAATGGAAAAGAGAGGCATAATAGGCGTTTTTGCAATTTTATTATTATTTTTAGTTGCAGCTTTAGCTGCTTTGTATTTTTTAATTGAAGAGAGCTTTTATAAAAAAATTATTTTGGTAGCTGGAGGAATATTTTTATCTTTAAGTATGATTTTATTAATCATTAAATTAACCTCAAAAGAACATAAACTCAAAAGTAAGTTAGCAAGATCTAATTCTGTTAATTCTCTAGAAGAATTAAAAAACATCTACAAGGAGGCTTATGGTTATTATATGAAGATTTCTGAGAATAATAAACAAAATTATTTTCATAAACTTATAACATTAAGAGACTCAATTGAGGAGAAAATGCATGCAGATAAAAGGTTAGAATTATTAGTTCAAGAAGTTAATAAAAGTAATCTTGAAGAAAAGAAGAAGTTATACAAAAAGATGAATGATAATTTTCAAAAATTACCTGCGGAAGAAAAAAAGAAATATTCTTCTCATTTAACTCATTTAAGAGAAGAAGTAGGTGAAATGAGTCCTATGAATCCAGAAAATTTAAAAAATCATACGCTTCCTCCAAATAAAAATGGAAATTAAAGAAATTCAAGCGAATCAAGGAAAAATTGATGTTGTTGCTAAAGTGATTGAGAAGGAAGAACCACGTACTTTTGAAAAATTTGGCAAGCAAGGTAGCGTGTGTAACGCTAAAATCAAAGATGATAGTGGGGAAATTAAACTAACTTTGTGGAATGAAGATGTTGAAAAAGTAGGCCTAGGGGATAAAATCCATATAAAGAATGGCTGGTGTTCTGAATACAAAGGAGAAAGACAATTATCTTCTGGAAAATTTGGAGAAATCGAAGTAATTCAAATATCTAATCCGGAAGCAGATACAAAGGTAGATTCTCCTAAAGAAGTTTTTACTAACGATCCAGGGATGTTAATGCAACAACAATCTTTGGAAAGCATTGGCGATGATGAAACTCCAGAAATTATTGGCGAAGAGGAATTAATAGAGTAATCGATGAAACTTTTACCCTCATTAAAACAAAAGAAACGTTATGTCGTGTTTAATGTAGAGTCTTCTAAGAAATTTTCTTATTCTGATCTTAAAAGTGTAACAGGTAATGCCTTACAAGATTTTTTAGGTCAGTTTGGACTTTCTAAATCTTCCCCTATGCTAGTAAAAGAAAAAGTTAAAGACAATAAATTTATAATAAAAGTGAATCATACTTATGTGGATGAGTGTAAAGCGGCACTAATGCTAATAAAAAAGATTAAAAGTGTGTCGGTAATCATTAAGTCTGTAGCTGTTTCAGGAACTTTAAAGAAAGCTTCAGAAAGTTTAAAATAATTAAAATTTTTAGAAATCAGAGGTGTTTAAACAATGAATCCTAGCAAACAAATGGTCGATAAGATGGGTTATGATCGTAGTATCACTATGTTTTCTCCAGATGGGAGATTATTACAAGTAGAATATGCAAAGAAAACAGTAAAACAAGGGTCTACTGCATTAGGGCTAACTTGTAAAGATGGCGTGGTTTTAGTTGCAGATAAGAGGATTACTTCTAAATTAATGGTTCCAGAAGCGATTGAAAAAATGTTTCGTGTCGATGACCATATTGCAGCTACTGCATCGGGAATAATCTCTGATGCTAGAGTTTTAGTTGATAGGTCACAATTAAAAGCGCAACAACATTCCGTAACTTATGATTCTAAAATTGATATTCTTTCTATTGTAAAAGATACTTGCGACTTGAAGCAAATTTGTACTCAAAGTGCAGGTCTGCGTCCTTTTGGTGTTTCAATGTTAGTAGGTGGTGTTGAAGAAGATGGTTCAGTAAGGTTATTTTTAACAGAACCTTATGGTCTTTACTTTGAATATAAAGCGGCAGTTATCGGAGAAGGTGAAGCAGAAATAGATGCTTACTTACAGAAGAAGTATAAACCAAACATGTCCGTTGAAGAAGGAATTAAGTTTGGCTTAGTAGCGATGAAAGAATTCTTAGGTTCAGAATTTAATTTTGAGAGGGTTGATGTAGTTTATGTTAATACTCAGGATAAGCGTTGGACTAAATTAACTGATGGTGAATTGAAGAATTTTGTAAAATAAACTTTTAAAATTGTTTTTCTATTTTCTTTGATTAATTTTATATAAAACATAATTTATTTAGTTAAACATGAATGAAAAAATTAGTTTAGCTAGGATTAAAAAACACGGAATGAGTTTTGAAATCAGTGTTGACCCAGATAAAGCAGTTAGTTACAAAGAGGGAAAAATTTTAGATATTAATGAAGTAATTCTTGCTGACAATATTTTTACAGATGTCAAACGTGGTTTGGCAACTTCGTCTGGTGATTTAGATAGGGCTTTTGGGACAACTGATATTAATGTAATTGCTGATATGATTATTAAAAAAGGGGAAATACAAGTGACTTCTGAGCATCGATCTCAGGAGAGGGATAAAAAACGTAAAAAATTAGTTCATTTGATACATATTCAGGCAGTTAATCCAAAAACTAATTTACCTCATCCGGAAAATAGAATTGAAGCAGCTTTAGAAGAAGCTAAAATTAACTTAGCAGGTCATAAAACAATTGAAGAACAATTTGATGAAATTATTTCTAAATTACGGCCGATAATCCCTATCAAGATTGAAAAAAAAGAATTAATGATAATAATTCCTGCGCAATATTCTGGTAAAGCTTACTCTGTCGTTAAAGGTAATTCGACGATTTTACGTGATGAATGGTTGAATGACGGTGGTTGGAAAGTGATTATAGAAATACCAGCTGGTTTATGGCAAGATTTTATTGATAAAATTAATTCTTTAACTCATGGCGAAGCTATGATCGAAGAAAAGAAATAATTCATTTGAAATAATTGATTTAGAAACAATTTGATTTTAAGCTAAAATAACCATAAAGCTTTTAAATGGTCTTCTTAAATAATTCATTGAAATAGTGAAAGGAGGAGAATACTCGCGCGCTTTCACAAGCAAAATATATACAATCTGATGCGAGTAATACAAAAATGAGTGAATTAAATATAGAAGAAAGGAATATCGTAATTCCTGGTGAGACCCTTGCTGAGGGTATGGATTTTCTACCTGGCGATAACACGTTTAGGCAAGACAATAAGATTTATTCTAAAGCTTTAGGCTTAGTTAATATTTCCGGAAGAGTAATTAGAATTACTCCTTTATCTGGCCCTTATCTGCCAAAAGCAGGCGATAAGATAATTGGTAAAGTAATTGATATCCTGTTTAGTGGATGGCGTATAGATACTGGTACTGCTTATTCAGCAGTACTGAATGTTAAAGATGCTTCTTCTAGGTTTATCAAGAAAGGTGAAGACCTAAGTAAGATTTTAGACATTGGTGATTATGTTGTAGTTAAGATTACTAATGTAACTTCACAGAACTTGATTGATTTAACAATGACCGAACCAGGTTTACGTAAGATTAATGGTGGAAGAATTGTTAAGATTAACAGTCAAAAAGTTCCAAGAGTGATTGGTAAAAAGGGAAGTATGATTACTTTGATTAAAGATAAAACTGGTTGTGAAATTAGTGTTGGTCAAAATGGTTTTGTTTCCATAAAAGGTTCCCCTGAGGGTGAATCTTTGACAGAGAAAGCCGTTAAAATGATAGAAGAAAAATCTCATGAAAAAGGTTTGACTAATAAGATGGAACATTTTTTAGGAGGTAACGCGTAAAAATGGCATACGATAAGAGATTAGACGGACGAAAAGAAGATGAATTACGTCCAATGGAAGCTAAAGTTGGCGTAGTTCCTAATGCAGATGGTTCAGCATCATTTAAGATAGGAAAAACCTGGGCAATTGCTGCGGTTTATGGTCCTAAAGAAGTTTTTCCTAGGTTCTTAAAAAACCCAAAGAAAGGAATAATCAGGTGTCATTATAGTATGATGCCTTTTTCTGGGTCAGGAGAAAGAATTAGGCCTGGAAGAAGTAGGAGAGCTCAAGAGATTTCTATGGTTATGCAAAATTCTTTAGAACCAGTTGTAGATTTAACTGCTTTTCCAAACTCAGCGGTAGAAATCTTTATTGAATTACCTCAGACTGATGCAGGCACAAGGTGTGCGGCAATTTCAGCTGCTTCAATGGCTTTAGCTCATGCGGGCATTCCTATGAAAGACATGGTTAGTTCAGTTGCCGTAGGACAAGTAGATGGAGCAGTTTTAGCAGATTTAGATTATAGTGAAGAAGCTTATCCTGCTGTGGTCTCAGATATACCTGTTGCAATGTTACATAACACTAAGGGAATTAGTTTATTGCAAATGGATGGTGAAATTTCTCGAGATGATCTAATGAAGTCTTTAGAAATGGCTAAAATTGCTACTGATAAAATTCGTGAAGTTCAGATGCAAGCATTAAAAGAATATTTTTCAACAAGTGAGGACCAAAAATGAGTTCAATGATTATCAATAAAGAAAGAATTGCTGAGTTAATTAGCATGGACAAAAGGTTAGATGGGAGAAGTTTACTTGATTTTCGTCAACCAATTAAAATAGAAACAGATATCTCTTGGACTGCTGAAGGATCTTCAAAAGTCCAAATTGGTGAAACTGTAGTAATGGCTGGAGTTAAGATGTCATTGGAGAAACCATACAATGATACCCCTGATGAAGGAGGCATTATGATTAATGCTGAATTAACTCCTATGTCTAGTAAAGAATATGAACCGGGCCCCCCTGGTATGAAAGCTATTGAATTAGCAAGAGTTACAGATAGAGGGATTAGAGAGGCTAAAGCAATTGATATGAAAAAACTTTGTGTTGAAGTTGGAGAAAAAGCTTGGTTTGTAATTGTAGATATTATTACTATTAATGATGCAGGGAACCTTTTCGATGCGGCAGGTTTGGCAGTAATGGCGGCTCTTAAAGCAGCTAAATTTCCGGTTGTTGATAAAGAAACTGGGGCTATTGATTATAAGAAAAAAACTGATGACTCTCTACCATTAACTAAAGAACCTTTGCCTGTTACAGTTTACAAAATTAATGGTAAATTGTTAGTTGACCCAACATCTGAAGAAGAGAAAGCTTACGAAGCAAGGTTAACAGTAGCTTCAGACTCTGATGGGACTATCTCTGCAATGCAAAAAGGTGGAGAAACTCCATTAACTGTTGAAGAAGTAGGACAGATGGTTGATATTGCTTTAGATAAATCAAATTTTTTAAGGGAAGAGTTAAATAAATCTCTAAAATAGGTGAATTTAATGGCAAAAGAAAAAACAAAAACTAAGCAAACTGAAGAAGAGATTAACTATACAAAATACGAAAAAGCTAGAATGGTTGGTTCTAGGGCATTACAATTATCAATGGGTGCTCCATTTTTAGTAAAACTTTCTAAGAAGAATTTGGAAGAAATGAAATATGGTCCAATTGAAATAGCGATTCGCGAATTTGATGAAGGTGTTTTACCAATAACTGTAAAAAGGCCTTTGGTTAAAGCTAAATAATTTTTTTGTTAATTTTATATTTTTTCTTTTAAAATGGTCTTTTTTTTAGATTTTTTAAGCTTAATTTGTAAATAAAAATGAAAAATATCGTAACTATGGATAAATTGGATAAATACTTTAATATTACTAAAGAAGCTTTAGATCTGGCTGAGAATGCTTTTGATCAAGAAAGATTATCTCAAGCAGAAGATTTCTTCGATATGGCACGGTGTTATTATAATGATGCTAGTTTCTTCTTAGAAAGTAAAAAAGATATGGTTTTGGCATTTGCTGCACTTAATTATGCCCATGGTTGGTTAGATGCAGGGGCTAGGATTGGTTTATTTAAAGTAAATGATAATCGTTTGTTTACAGTAGATGGGTAAAATCTGCGAAGTAGTACTACTAAACAGTACTAAAATACAAAACATTTATAAAGAAAATATCTTTATTTTACTATAATTGATGATTAAAAGATTACAGGGGTTTTTTAGGTTAGATTGTTAGATGGTGATTGATAGTGGGAGGAATATCACAATGATTGTTCAAAAAGACTTTTTAAATAAACTAAAAGACTTTGGTCTTAATTCGTATGAATCCAAACTTTGGATTGCTTTATTATCTCGTGGAGTATCTACTGCAGGTGAATTATCTGATATCTCTAATGTACCTCGTTCTCGTGCCTATGATGTCTTAGAATCATTAGAAAAGAAAGGTTTTATTATTGTAAAAGTAGGTAAGCCAATAAAATATTTGGCAGTTCCTCCGGCAGAAGTTGTTGAAAGAGTAAAGAAAAAAGTTTTAGAAGAAGCTCAACAAAGAAATAATGTTTTATCTCAACTAAAGGAAAGTGATGTTTTAGAAGAATTAAACACCTTACATACAGAAGGCATAAAATTAGTAGATCCTACCGATCATAGTGGCGCATTCAGAGGCCGAGAAAAAGTTTATGATCATTTACTTTCTATGGTGAAAAATGCTAATGAAAGTATTACTTTTTTAACTTCAAGCGAAGGTCTAGAAAGAAAATATTCTCTTTTATCAAATTATTTGAAAAAAGCAGCAAAAAAAGATATTGAAATTAAAATCTCAGTTCCAAAGGATTCTGATAAAGAATTGATTTCTGATTTGAATAAATTTGCAAAAGTTAAACAAAATAAGTCTGGTAATGCAAGATTTTGCATAATCGATGATAAAGAATTATTGTTGTTTTTAACTGATGATAAGAATGTCCATAAGAGTTATGATTGTGCTGTTTGGTTAAATGCCCCTTATTTTGTTGAATATTTTAGTAAATTGTTTAACAAAGAATGGAACAATTGATGTTTTATTTTTTCTAATTTTTACAAGGGGTTATTTTTCTTTGGATAATATTTTTAAATCAGTTCGATATTCTAAAAATATGGCTTTTTACAAACAAGTTATTTTAGTAAGACAAGATTTGAAATTACCTAAGGGTAAACTAGCTGCTCAAGCGGCTCATGCCTCAGTGGAATCAATGTTGCGGTCTGAAGAAAATTTAGTAAAAAAATGGTGTTTTGAGGGAATGGCCAAGGTTGTTTTAAAGGTTAAAGATGAAAAAGAATTGATTAAGTATTTTCAGTTGGCTAAGGATGAAGGTTTAGCTGTTTCATTGATAACCGATGCAGGGAGAACAGTTGTTGCTCCTGGAACTAAAACTTGTGTGGGAATTGGGCCAGAAGAACAAGAAAAATTAGATTCTATTACTGGTGAACTGAATTTGCTTTAGGTTACCCAAAATTTTATAAATAAACTGCGTTCTAAACAAACTAAATAGGAATAAAAATGAAATTACCTAAAACTAAGAAGAGATTATGTAAGTCTTGTAAAAAGCATACCGAACATAAAGTAGCTCAAAATAAGAAAAGAACACCTAGTCCTTTGAGTTTTGGTTCAAAATATAGGGCTCGTAAGAGGGGTCAAGCTCGTGGAATTGGTGGGATGGGGAGATATTCTAAGCCAGCAGTTACTAAGTTCAAACGTACAGGGGCAAAAACTACTAAAAAAACAGATTTGCGTTTTACTTGTAGTACTTGTAATAAAATCTCTTGTCAGGGTTCAGGATTTAGGGCTAAAAGAGTGGAGTTTATATAAAAAATGTTACCAAAAAGTAAATTTATCAAGGTTAGATGTTCAAAATGTAAAAATGAACAAGTTATTTTTGGAAATTCTAGTAATGTTGTGACTTGCTTGGTTTGTAGTAAAGAACTTGCATATCCAACTGGTGGAAAATCTAAAATCTCCGCTAGGGTTTTAGAAGTATTAGAATAATTTTTTAATGTTATTTTTTCTATATTGTGGTTGTTTTAATTTATAATTTGCTTCTTATATTTTAGTGATTATTTCTCCAAAGATTTATAAATGAACTATTTCCCTAATTTGATATGTTATATAGAAGAAAAGGATTTCCAGAAGAAGATGAGGTTGTACTTTGTAAGGTAACTAAAATTTACCCTAATTCTGTTTTTGTTAATCTTTTAGAATATGGTGATTCCGGGATAATTCATATATCTGAAGTGAGCCCGGGTAGGATAAGAAATTTAAGGGATTTTGTAAGTGTTGGGAGACAAGTTGTCTGTAAGGTATTGAGAGTCGATCGGCAAAAAGGCCATATTGACTTGTCATTGAGGAGAGTTAATTCTAATCAAAGAAGAGAAAAGTTAGATGAGATTAAACAAGAATTAAAATCAGAACAGTTGATTAAAACTATTGCTAAAAAATTAAATAAAGATTTTAAAAAATTATATGACGAAGTTAGTAAGAAGATATTTCAGGAATATTCTCATATTTATTTATGTTTTAAAGATGTTGTTTCTGAAGATGTTGATTTAGTTAAACTTGGTTTTGGTAAGAATTTAGCACAAGAGATCTCAGAAGCAGTATTAGAAAAATTCAAGCCAAAGAAAATAACTATTCAAGGAGAAATAAAGATTAAAACTTATAAGGAAGATGGTTTAAATAAAATTAAAGAAACTTTAACCTCTGTAGAAAAAGTATCTCCTACTATTTCTTTATCATATTTAGGGGGCGGTCGTTATAAGTTAGTTATTAAGGATTTTGAATATAAACCAGCTGAAAATAATTTAAAGAAAGTTCAAAAGATATTAGATAAATTTAATGATAAACAATCTTCTTCCATCTTTGAAAGAGAGAAGAACGATTGATTGAATTATAATTGATAATTATTTATTTAAAAAATAAAATGGCTAAGCATATATTAAAATGTGGGCATTGCAAATCTTATACTCTGATTGAAAAGTGTTCTTGTGGTAATAATGCAATTTTACCTAAACCACCTAAATTTTCTTTAGTTGACAAATATGCCCATTTTAGAAGAGAAACTAAGAAAGAAATTCTAATGAAAAAAGGTTTATATTGATCTTTATTTTTCGTAGTAAATTTTTTAAAATTGTCTTTTTAAAAGAAAATAATTTATCTTAGATTTAAATTAAGTAAGTCTCCACTAACTGAAATACCTTTTGCGTCTCCTTCAAGATTAATGGTGTTATTGAAGTTATTATATATTGAAACTTTGCCTTTGAAATAATATAATTTAACTTCTTCTTGATTGATATTGTAATCTAGTTTTTCTTGTACTTTTAAATCTCCGTTTCCGGTTTCAAATCTCAAATTTTCAAGTTCTAATTCCCCAATCTCTAAGTGTTGGTATTCTAAATTCTCAAAAGAAATTTTGATATTCTTTTCAGAGGAAAACGCAACTCCGTTGACTTCTATCTTGTTGGCGATACCGTTAAGACTTAAACTGGAAGAATCAAATTCCATGTCTCCTTTAAATTCATCTAAACTAAGGGTAACTTCATCTAAATTATTTAATTCTAATTTGTCATCATCTACTCTTATTGTTGAAGTTGTAAGTCCTTCGAATTTAAGTAGCATTTCTTTTACTTTTGCTTCTTTTTGAATTTTGGGTATGTTATCGAATGTTAGTAGGATGCCAATAGTTTTGGCTTGCGTTTTAGTCTCTTTTTCTAAAGCTATATCTACTCTATCTAATTCCTCTACTTCAAGTGAATCTAATTTTTCTAGTGGATCTCCTTTTATTCCTACTACTGCGCTAGTCAAACTAAAATCATCTGTGCTGTTGTTTAATGATAATAGGAATAAGATTCCCCCAATAATTAATGTGGCAGAAACTATGTAAAACCTGATGTTGTGGTGATGTTTTGGTCCGTGTGGGTGAATCATTTCTTACTATACCTTTTTTTGTAAACTTACTTACTGATTTATCTTAATAAACTTTTTGGTTGAGCTAACGATAGTTTATTATTTTCTTTGTAGAATTTTAATTCTTTATTCTCATTTTTTAAATAAAAAGGGTTTTTTTTAAATGAATTGAGAGATAATATCGGTTTAAGTCTTATTTTATAAATAATAAGCGATAAATGGTGGCTTTAACGGGATTAATTTAAACAAAAAAAGAAATATTTAAAAAAGGTTTTTCATTTCTTTTTGATGTAAATTATGAAAAATAACAAAAGACAGGCAATTTCTTCAATAATTTCTAGCTTAAGCAATCGGACTTTGCTTAATTATTTATTAACTGAGATGATAAGTGAAGAGGATTTACAATTAAGCGATTTAATGGAAATGTTCAATGAAATAAAATCTGAACAATTAATACCTTTGTCTATCTTTTCATATAAATTAAAACCAGCAGGGGCTATTTGTAAATTTTTAAGAGAAAATTTAAGTTATTCTAATAAAAAAGTATCCATTCTTATAAACCGTGATGAAAGGAGTACTTGGTCTTCTTATCAGCGAGCTAAATTAAAAATGAAAAAAAAGTTTGTAGATAAAAATGAAGAATATAGGTTACCTGTTTCTATTTTTCAGGACCGTTCTTATAGTTTAATGGAAAGTTTGCTTATTTATTTATCAAAATATTATGGTTTGTCTAACAAAGAGATGGCCAAATTATTGAATAAAAGTTCTAACTCTATTGCCGTTGTTGTTAAGAGGGCTAAGGAAAAAGATGCTAAGAAGTAGGAAAATCAAAAAACTAGAGAATGAAAAGCTTGAATTAGATAGTAAAATAAATCTATTAAAAGAATCTAAAATAAAGTTACATTCTTTAATTTTGAAATCAGAAAGATCTAATAATAATAATCACAGAAATAAAGCAATATCCTTCCATGATGAAGCAAATGATAAATTAAGAAGAGTTAAGAAAGAAAAATTAAATGTAAACCAATCTATTTGTGAAATAAAATATAAACAGTATTATTTTCTTGGTGTTTTGTTTTTAATTTTAGCTAGTTCATTTGTAATTAATGAATTAATTTTTAGTGATGGTGAAAACATTCTTGGTGCATTCTCCATCCAAGCTTGTTCAAGTAGTGATTGTGGTGCTTGTGTTGGGCAGATGGATTGTATGATGGCGGGATGTAGTTGGGATGCTTCTACTGAGTCTTGCTCTAGTAGTAGTTCTAGCTCTTCAAGTAGCTCGGGTTCTTCAGGCGGGGGTGGTGGAAATAATGCCCCTTCATTTTATAATTTAACTTTAAACACAACTAATCTTGAAAAGAACAGCACAATTCAAAATCTAACTCTTTATTGGAACAGTTTTGATTTAGATGGAGATTTAATTAGGAATATAACTAATTGGTTTGTAAATGGAGATTCCTTAACAGTATTAAATATGCCTTTTGAAAGAATTAATGCGACTAATTCTTCTAATGCCTGGGATTATTCTGGACATGGTAACAATGGGAGTGTTAAGGGCGCAATTTGGAATCTCACTGGAGGTTATGGTGGCAAGGGGGCTTACATGTTTAATGGAAGTAATGATTATATCGCCATTGACGATAGTTCTGAGTTGATGATCGAATCTGAAGTTGTCCAGTTTCTCAGGATACCTGAGATCAGCAACTCGAAGAACTATCATAATGTCATTGAACACCTAAAGAAATTTCGTGGCCTGCCCAGAATTCATATATGCAGGAAGGCACTGTATCCAAAAAAAGCGATTTTGGAGTGGGTGGAAAGACAAATAGGTGCTGGAAAATAACATTTGCGCTTTAGCCAATGTTATTGTACAATCACATCAGATTGTGTGAGTTACCCAGCACCGGAAAGGAGGTATTATGAAACAGCTGGTAAAACTCAACAAACGGCCAACGTGGGATGGCCGTGGATTTACTTATTTTTTGCGTTATGAAGGTAAAGATGGGAAACGAAAATGGCAAACCCTTGGTCATGCAAACCGAAGGATGGCTGAAAGGCAGCGTGACCAGAAAGAAAAAGAATTACAGATGGGCTATATTGCCCCGGATTCTATGAGGCTCAGAGATTTCACAAAAGACAGCCTTGCGAGAACAGGTGATCAGATCAGGGAAAGTACACAGCGTGAGACCAAATCGGCTATGAAAGATTTTATTGCGACAATTGGGAATATTGATTTTCGGAGTGTCAATCTGGCACATGGTGAACTGTATCTTCAGACTTGCCTTGATAGAGGCAACACCAAAGGAACCATAGCCAAGAAACTTCGGCACATAAAGAGGGTATTTAAGTTGGCGGTCAACCGCAAACAGCTTGATGAGAACCCTTTGCAGTATATTGCCATGCCGAAATCCTCAAAAAAGAAGATCAATATCTATACTGATGACCAATGCAGGCGGATTCTTAAAGCTGTCCAGGAACACACTGCCGAATGGGGCTCGAAAATATCTGTGAAATGGGATTTGATTATCACAGTAGCCCTGGCCACTGCCATGAGGCGTGCTGAGCTGTTGAACTGCACTTGGGCGGATATTGATTTTGATGCTCAGACTATTGAAGTCAACCCCAAGGGAAACACCAAGGATACATGGGAATGGCTTATCAAGGATTCTGACCACAGAACTCTCCCATTGACAGAGGAGATTGTACAGATGCTTGTAGATCACCAATCACAACAGCCAGAAGGGTATCCTTATGTTTTTGTTCCCCCAACAAGGTATGATCACATCCAGAATGTGCTCAGGCCGAAAGGCAAATGGACTCTCTCTGACTCCCGGCTCAAGGTGGTAAATAATATGAAACGGAGTTTTGATAAAATCCTCAGAAGAGCAGG
>CAZRHO010000009.1:15183-18811 GCA_964599955.1 uncultured Methanosarcinales archaeon | reverse complement strand
AGATTATTATTTACAAATTCTAAAGCTTTTGATTCTGCTTCGGATAACAATAAAGCCTTGCCCTCTACATTGGTCCCTTCTGCAAAGTCAAAACCATCTGTAAACACCGAAAATACTAATAAAATCAACAATATTCCTGTGATTGCCTTCCAAGTACCTACACCAAAACCAGAATTTTCACTTTCTTCTGAAGCCCAAGGGTCAACAGGAATAGAAGGTTCAACATTGGTTTCTTTAACTTCTTCTTTAGCAGGAGTTATCGATACTTCATCTTTCTTTTCTTCTTTTTCATTATCTTTATCATTTGTCACTTTCTTATCACTCTTCGTTGTTTTTGCTGTTACTTTCTTTGTGGTTTTTTTTGTTTTCTTAGGTTTTGTTGATTTAGCATTATCTTTCTTTATTTCTTTAACTGGTCCTTCTTCAACAAATTCTTCGCCAAAATATGATTCGTCTATTTCGTCTAATTGTTTCTGTTCCATTATAAATCCCCCTCTTCAAAATAGTATATTTACCCCTTATTTCCACTAAGAAAAATATATAAAGATTTGGCTTGTTTAAAGCAACAATTGACTTCTCTATGTTATAAAATTTATTTTTCAATCTTTCTTCTGCGATGGTTCTCTTTAACTTTTATTACTTCTCCATCTTTTAAATAAATCGTCTTCTCAGAATACTTTACTAATTCAATATCATGAGTAACTAAAATTATCGTCTTATTGTTTTTAGTGTGTAAATTAGCTAACATGTGCATTACTTGTTGCCCCGACTTTGAATCTAGATTACCAGTTGGTTCATCAGCCAAAATTATTTCCGGGTCATTTATTAATGCTCTTGCAATGGCCACTCTCTGTTGTTGTCCACCAGATAATTCATTTGGTCGATGATGCATCCTATCCCCTAAATCAACCATTTTTAACAATTCTTTTGCTTTTTTTAACCTCTCTTCCTCACTAATTTCCTGAAAAATAGCTGGCAGTACAACATTTTCCAAAGCAGTTAATGTTGGAATTAAATTAAATTGTTGAAAAATAAAGCCAATTTTACGACCACGTAATTGTGCCAAATCAGATTCACTTAACACAGATATATTTTTTCCTTCAAGAAAAATTTCTCCCTTACTGGGTAAATCTAATACCCCTACTTGGTTCATTAGTGTTGATTTACCACTCCCTGAAGGACCGATTATAGTAACAAATTCTCCTTTATTTATTTGTACGTTAACATTTTTCAAAACATCAAGAACATTATCGCCTAAGTGATAAGTTTTCCATACATCTTTTAACTCAATCAAAGTTTTTTTCTTCATTTTTCTTTATAACCTACATTAATTTATAATTCTTTCAATCATTCGTACCTTAAGCTATCTACTGGGTTCAATTTAGATGCCCTCCATGCGGGAAAAATACCCGATATACACCCAATCACAAATGAAAAAATTAATGTTACTAAAATAAATAAAGGGCTGATTTCTACCGATAAAAGCGCAGGCCCCAAAACAGCTACAAAAACTTTTTCTACGACCTTAGCTAAACTAATTCCAATAATAACCCCTATTATTCCTCCACCTAAACCATAAAATCCAGATTCTATCAAAAAAAGGGTTAAAATATGTTCATTTCTAGCACCTATAGCTTTCAATATACCTATCTCCTTAGTTCTTTGTAATATTGTAGTAAACATAGTATTCATAATACCGATGCCACCAACCAATAAAGAGATTGCAGCTATACCGATTAACACCGCTTGTACAATATCTAAAATCGTATCAAAAGTAGCCATTAATTGATTAGGTGTTTCTACTGAAAAATCTTCTTCCCCTTCATCTAAGCCCCTATATTTACGCAGATTACGTTTTAATCTTTCAGAAACCAAGTTTATATCTTCGCCAGGTTGAATTTGTGCAACTATAAATCCTAATTCTTTTTTCCCTCCAAAAATATCCCAATAAGTATCCAGAGGTATCATAACAGATTGATCATCTGGAGGCGAACCAATACGTTCCAAAAAACCAATGACTTTAAATTCATTATTTTGTATTTTTATCTTATCTCCTAAAGAAACTTCCATTCCAAATAATTTTTCATTTAAGTATTCATTACCTAAAACAGCTTTAAATTTATCTCCTTTCTCAATAGATCTACCTTTCAAAATGCGATAATTTTGAGATTCTCCTATTAATTTCCTTTGCTTGGGATCTTCGGGCATGCCGCTAATTAAAAAATAACGCACATTGTCATTAAATTCAATTCTAGCTGCAGAATAAATAAAACCAGCTACTTCTTTAATACCCGGTGACCTTTCAATAATGCCTAAATCTTTATCCGTAATTTTAACAGCTTCTATTGACAAACCCGAAGTTAAACCACTTCCTTTTGCCGTGACGAATAATTTGTCATCGCCCAACCCTTGAAATTGTTTAGAGATAGCATTTTCTAAACCTTGACCTAAAGTAATTAAAGAAGTAACTGCAGCTACACCTATAATTATCCCCAATAAAGTTAACCAAGAACGTATTTTTCTTCTTTTAATTTCTTTCCAAGAGATCTTAACATAATCTTTAATCATTTTATTTTCTCATCGCCTCAATAGGTTTTAATTTTGCTGCTTGCCTTGCAGGTAATGAGCCAGACAAAGTACCAACTAAGAAAGCAAATAATAATGCCCCAATTAAAAGATAAGGCGAAAATTCCGCCCTAATTAATTGATTTTGATAATACTGAAAAGAAAAATATTCTACCGATTTACTTATTATAAACCCCAAAGAAACGCCAATAATACCACCCAACATACCTAAAAGACCAGACTCAATCAAAAATAAACTAAAAATATTTTTTTGTGTTGCGCCAAATGATTTCATAATTCCTATTTCTCTTGTTCTTTCTAATACAGAAGTATACATAGTATTCATGATCCCGATGCCACCCACTATCAAAGAAATAGATGCAATGCCAACCAATACTCCTTGCACAACTAATAAAATATTAGTCAAAGTTGCAATTAAATTTTGAGGTACTTCTACTTCAAAGTCTTCTTTGCCTTCTTCTACATTACGATGTTTACGTAACGTCTTCTTTACCCTTTCTGCAACAAATGGTACTTCTTTTTCTCCTCCTTTCACCTTTAAAGGAATAACATCCAATTCATTACCTAAATTTAAAATTTCACGTAATGACTCTTCCGGTAAAACTACAGAATCGTCTCTTTGTGGATTTCCAGCTTTCTTTAGAATCCCAATAACTTTAAAATTTTTATTTTGTATTTTTATTTTGTCACGAATCTCAACCTTATTATTAAAAAAATCATTTGCAGTTTTATAACCTATAACAACATCATACTTACTTTCTTTATCAAGAAACCTACCTTTGCCAATCTGATAATCATTAACTTCAATTACTAAATCTCTCTCTTCTTTTTCCCTGGGTACAGAAACTGCATAAGTAAACTTTCTTTCCTTATTGAAATCTAATTGAACTATTTTAATTAATCGACCTACTACTAAGTCAACTCCTCTGACTTTTTTAATTTTTTCTTCATCATCAATTGTCAGGGGAGATTCTATTGCTGTACCAGGTGGGCCAAATCCCGCTCCCGAAGCAGTAATTACAATTTTATCTGTGCCCAAATT
>CAZRHO010000009.1:0-15173 GCA_964599955.1 uncultured Methanosarcinales archaeon | reverse complement strand
GTTCAGATATTGCCACTTTTAACCCTTGGCTTAATGAAATCAATGCAACAACTGCAGCTATCCCGATAAATATGCCAACCATAGTTAGCCAAGAACGGATCTTCCTTTTTTTAGTACTTAAGTAAGCTAAACGAAAATAATCCTTTATCATTCAAATTTACTCTCCTTTCTATCAAATAGCCAAAATGTATAACCCTAGACTTTCTGATTATTATTATTTTTTTTGCGATACCAATAATATCCACCGACAATTAGAATTAAAATAAAGAAATAAATTCCAGAATTACTCTCTTGAATCAAACCAAATTTTTTTAAATTTTTCTTAGAATAAAGGTTCATCCCTAAATCAAAAGCTTGTTGAAAATCTTTGTTGTTTGCATCACGATACTTTAAACGAACAGGTAAATTTAATTTTTCCACATCTTTGTTGATATAAATATTAATCTCTTCACTTTCAGTATCATCAGAATCTATATCTCCAATGTAAAAATAATCACTTGTTGAAATTAATTGATAATCATCAGAAGGCAAAATAAACAATTCTAAAAATTTAACATCAGTGATTCCTGAATTAGCCATACTTATAGTAATCCTTCCCTCTTTTTGTGATTGCAAAACCGTACTTCTCTTAATAAAAGGTTTTACTTTTGGTACATCGCCAATAGTTACGGCCATTATATCTTTAACAGAATAATTTTTTCCCCTCTCATCTTTATAAGAAATTTCTAAAGGCACCTTATATAATCCTGCATTTGCTTCGGGATCAGCAATTAATTTGAAATTTAAATTATCTTGAAAACCCGATTTTAATTTAGCTACCCTTCTCTCCGAAGATGATTGGTGAGGGGCTAAAGGCAGAGTACTACCATCAAGGTCTAATTTAAATTTGATATCTTTTAGCAAAGAATCTGCCAAATTCTTAATACCAATATTTATATTTGCAGTTTCCCCCGGGGCGATATTTCCAGGTTCAGAAGTTATTGAAGTGATCTCCAAAACAGCATCATGAGTTTGTATATCTACTTTAAATTCGTCATTTGAAAATTTTATACCACCATTACCATAATTTAATTCTAACTCTAGTTCACTTTCACCCTCTATTGCTTCTTCGTCAACTTTTAATTTATACTCAACTATTACTGCATCAGAACCAGTTGCAAGAGTTTTTAATTTACCTATATCTTTTGTAGAGTAATCACCATAAATTTCGAAAGGATAACTTGGAATTAATTTAACATAAACCTTATCTTTTGTTTGAACACCTTCATTTTCTATTTTAAATTTTACAGTTACTATCTGTCCTGGTTCTACTGGATCTGGACTCTGAGATTGAAAAGTAACTTTTAATCTTGAATTGTCAGAATCATATAAAGCATTCGATCCTGCAAATGCAAAAGGTAAAACTAAAAATAAAATTATTAAAAAAACACCACTTCTTTTCATAATAAAAATTTATTTTAACAGATATATAAAATTATCGGTAAAATATCCCTTTAAATTTCATGAAAAATATCAACCACTATGTTGTAGTTAAAAAAGCTTAATAAAGTTCAATTTATTTATTACTAATAAATGGAATTTAAAGTACTTCGTAAAGGGAATGAAAATTATAATAAATACCCTACCGATGACATTAAAGTAGCCCAACGTTTTGCTAACAGTTTGAAAAAAGAGCTCAATGAATTCTTGATAGGAGTTGTAGTTTTTGGTAGTAGTGTTAGAAAGGAAACCACACATAGAAGCGACATTGATGTTTTAGTAATAATTGATGATACTACAACAGTTCTTACAGATTCTATCATTGAAGGTTATAGAATAATTGTGGAAAACCTAATGAATAAAATTTCTACAAAACTACATGTCACCTCAATGACATTCACCTCTTATTGGGAACACGTTAGGAATGGCGACCCAATTTTAGTTAATATTTTAAGAGATGGGGTTGCTTTATTAGATACTGGCTTCTTTCAACCAGTACAAGAATTGTTAAAACAAGGTCGAGTTAGGCCATCTGAAGAAAGCATCTGGCGTTATTATGGTAGGGCCCCAAGAACCCTTCTTAATTCAAGATGGCATGTTCTCCAAGCAACATTAGATCTTTATTGGGGCGTAATTGATGCTGCCCACGCAGCATTAATGAGAGCTAACCAAATACCCCCTAATCCCAACCATGTTGCAGAAATGTTAAACAAAGTATTCGTTAAACACAAAATGCTTGAAAAGAAATATGTTGAAACCATGCGACGTTTTTATAAATTAAGTAAAATGATTACCCACCGCGAAATAAAAGAAATTAAAGGTCATGAATATGAAAAATATTATTATGAAGCTGATGAATTTATCAAAAGAATGCGTAAATTAATCCAAAAAAAGCATTGAGATTATATCACAACAATATTCGCAGTAACCAAAAATTCTTTAAAGAAATATAATAAACCTAAACTGATGAAAAAAATTGTTCTAAAATATGTACTTAAGAATGCTTTAGATTTTAATGGCAAGATCCATAATAAAGCCGTTTTAGGGATTATTCTAAAAGAAAATTTTAGCCTTAAGAAAGAAGTTCCAAAAGTTCTAAAAGAAATAAATTCAGCAATCAAAGAGATTACCAATTTAAGTCAAACTGAAATTAAAAAAAAATTAACTAAACTTGCTCCTGAACTTCTAAAAGAGAGAAAGAAAAAAAAAATTAAAGGGCCACTTAAAGAATTAAAAAATGCTAATAAAAAAAAGATTATAGTTAGAATTGCGCCGTCTCCTTCTGGCCCCTTACATGTGGGTCATGCTTATGGTGCTTCCCTAAATTATGAATATGCTAAAATGTACAAAGGAGAATTCATAGTAAGGATAGAAGATACCAATCCTGAAAAAATTTATCACCCAGCTTACAAACTAATTGAAGAAGATGCACAATGGTTAACAGAAAATAAAGTTAATAAAATAATTATTCAAAGTGAACGTTTAGGTATTTATTATGATTATGCTGAAAAATTAATCAATAAAGAAAAAGCTTATGTCTGCGAATGCAATGCAGATCAGTTTAGAGAAATGAAAGCTAAATCTCAAGAATGTCCTTGTAGAAACTTAGAGAAAAAAACACAACAACTTCGTTATGCTAAAATGTTCAACAGTTATGTTGAAGGAGAAGCAGTTCTACGTTTAAAAACAGATATCACTAATAAAAACCCAGCAATGAGAGATTTTGCAATTATGAGAATTAATGAAAATGTTCATCCGAAAACAGGTAAAGAACAAAGAGTTTGGCCATTAATGGTATTTTCTGTTGCTATTGATGATTATAAATTAGGGATCACTCATGTTTTAAATGGTAAAGACCATACTGATAATTCTAAAAAGGAAGTTTTGATCATGGAATGTTTCGATTGGGAATCACCAGAATATCAACATTGGGGGAAAATCAATTTTGCAGGAATGAAACTAAGCAGCTCTGAAACCAAACTAAAAATAGAACAAAACGAATACCACGGCTGGGATGACATTAGGTTACCTTTCTTGCCCGCGTTACGTAAAAGAGGTTATCAACCAGAATCTTTTAGGAAATTTTCTATTGAAATTGGTTTAAGTTTAAATGATAAAAAAGTCAGTAAAGAAGAATTTTGGAAAATGATTAACGCTTTTAATAAAGAAATTATTGAACCTAAAGCTAATCGTTATTTCTTTGTTGAAGATCCACAACAGATTACTATTCAAAAAGCGCCAACTAAGACCATTAAAATGGAATTGCATCCTGATTTTCCAAAAAGAGGTAAAAGAGAATTTAAAACTACAGGAAAAGTAAATTTAGTTAAAAATGATCTTAAAAATTTAAATAAAAATAAAATTCACCGTTTAATTGATTACTGTAATTTTAAAATCATTGATAATAAATATCAATTCGTTTCTGAAGATTATAAAGATTATAGAAATTCTAAAAATAAAGGTTCAATTATCCATTGGTTACCAATAAATAAAGAATTGCTGAAAGTAAACGTCCTGCTAGAAAACGGCAAAACCATTTCAGGCTTAGGAGAAATTTCAATGAGTAAGTTGAAAGTGGGCGATGTTATACAATTAGAAAGGTTCGCTTTCTGTAGTTTAGTAAAGAAAAATAAAGATCAATTAACATTTTGGTATCTACATAAGTAAAAATCAGATAAATCATAATCTTTAGCAGAAATGTTTCATCAACTACTACTTCTTACTAGAAAAGTTTAAAAGAAAGAAAGGATTGTTAACATTAGATAAAAGGGGTTAAAAAATTGGGAAAAATTTCAAGAGATACACCATTAGCTGAAATTACTCTAAGAAGGTATGAAAAACCAACCATGAGCGATAGAGATCTAGTTAGGAAATTCTGTTTATCTATTGGTTTACTTCAACCAGGAGATTCTAGAGATGTTATTGTAGACGTATTACAAATTTTACTTAAAGCAAAGCAAAGAAAAGAAGAATTACATTCTGAAGAAGTTAAGAATTTAGTGATGAGTTATCGGAAAAAAAATAACTTACCCATGTTAGGAATAGCTTCCTCTAATATTAGGAGACAACTTAAAAGGTTAAAAGATTTGCATTTGATTGAAACTAATGCTAATTTATATCGTATATCTGAATGGAACGGTGTTTCTGAAATATTTGAAGAAAAAATCCATAATTTTTTACTCAAATCAGTATTAAGTAGAGTTAAGGATTATGTTAAAAAAATAGATGAAGAATTTTCTGAAATTAAAAATTAAATTAAAATTAAATAATATCTTCTTCTGCTACAACAATGAAATCACCGCTAGCAATTACTGCTGAGAATGGAATTAAGATTTGACCATCTTTAGTTTTTTCTAATTCCATCTTATCAGTATAGGAAGTTGGACTTCTTAATAATAAATGAATCAATTCTCCAGACCCTACTTCAAAAATTAGGTCTCCGACTTCTCCAAACTTTTTACCTGATTTAGAAACTACAGTCTTTCCTAGGAGTTCTTTTGAATAGATCTTTTCTTTATCTGCCATATAAATTTCACCCTCTCACTCTTTTAAATAATTACTATTTGGAAGAAGGAAGTGAATATATAAAGTTTGCGGTGATCCTAAATATTTGTTCTGAAAAATTTATAAATTGAATAATAATTCAACTTAAAATGTGGATTCATAACTTAAACCCAACTTTATTACAATTAGGGCCACTAGAAATTCGCTGGTATGGTTTAGTTTACGTATTAGGTTTCTTCTTATCTGCTTATTGGTTAAAATATTTAGTTAAAAAAGGTAAGATTCTTTTAACCGAAGATGAAATTTGGGACCTATTATTTTATTTAATCTTAGGAGTTCTAATTGGGTCACGACTTTTCATGATCTTCTGGAACCCTGAAATTTATCTAAGAAACCCATTTAATCTGTTAAAGTTTTGGCAAGGAGGAATGAGCTTTCATGGAGGGTTTGTGGGAATAGTTACAGCTGCTTACATGTTTTGTAAAAAGAAAAAATTAAACTTCTGGATAATCACAGATATTTTTTCAGTACCAACTATGCTTGCCCTTGCTTTTGGGAGAATTGCTAATTTTATCAATGGGGAATTAGTAGGTAGAATATGGGATGGAAAATATTGTATCATTTTCCCTAATTATGATGAAACTTGTAGACATCCCAGCACTTTATACGCAGCTGGAAAAAGATTTATCATTTTCTTCTATTTAGTTTGGTTAAGTTTTTGGAACAAATTTACCCCAGGATTTATCTTCTGGAACATGGTTTTTTTAGAAGGTTTAGGAAGATTCATTGTTGATTTTTATAGAGAAGACGCTTTACATTATGGGTTCAGTTTAGGGCAATGGTTCAGTTTAATAATGGTAATTGTAGCAACAATAATGTTAATCAAAGGCCATAAAAAAGATTTACGAATGATGTTCAATTAAAAAAAATGATCAATAATACAACTTATTCTCATTTCTTTGTTCTCTATCTTTAACAGAACCAGGTTTATTGATTCTTGGACGGTTAGAATTAACATCCCTTCTCAAAGTGATGCCTAATTCTCTTAAAAATAAATTCATCCCTTCTTCCATTGAAAAAGGACCACGTAACAGCCCTTCTTTAGCTGGAATTCCTGAGAATACAATTAATCGGTCTGATAGATAATCCATAAACATCAAATCATGATCAACTACTAAAACTGTGACATTTCTTTCATTAGTTACATTCTTTATAACTTTAGAAATTAACAACCTCTGTTCGACATCTAAATAAGCTGAAGGTTCATCTAATAAAAACAATTCAGCATCCTGTGACAAACACTTAGCAACAACTACTCTCTGTAATTGTCCGCCAGATAATTGTGACAATTTTTGAGCAAATAAACTTTCTAAATTTAATGGTTTAATTAATTGGTTACTAAATTTAGAAACGGCTTCATGTAAAAATTCTGCCACTAACATTTCTGATTCTGTATCTAAATATTGTGGTTTGTAAGCTACTTTAATTTGATCATCTACTTCACCAGAATCTAATTCAATTAAACCTGCTAAAATTTTGATAAAGGAAGTCTTTCCGATACCATTCTCTCCCAATACACCCACTATTTCATTTTTACGCAAAGATCCTTGCTCAGCTTTAAAATTAAAATTTCCTAACTTTTTACTTAGAGTCTTCCAAGAGATTAAGGTTTCTGGTAAACTGGTTTTAGTTTCCTGGATACTTTCAAATTTAATTGCTCGATCTCTAAAACGAACATTTTCTTCTTTCAAAAAACCTTCTAAGAAAGAGTTAATTCCTTCACGTGAAGATTTAACTCCAGACACAACGCCAAAAGCACCTTCATGACCATACATGATATTTAACAGGTCTGTCATAAAATCTAAAATAATTAAGTCATGTTCAATAACTATTGTTGAATTTTCTTCACTTGCTAAAGAACCAATAAATTTTGAAACATTTATTCTCTGTTTAATGTCAAGATAAGAACTTGGTTCATCGAACAAAAATAAATTAGCTTTTTTTAAAACGGCAGCAGCAATTGCTACTCTTTGTAATTCACCGCCAGAAATCATAGAAATGTCGTTATCTAAAAAATTAATTAAATTAAGTTTCTCAGAAATTTCTTCCAACTTATTTTCTTGATCTGCTTTCTCAAGCAACTCACGAGCTGTCCCCGAAAACTGTTTAGGGATTAAATCTACTTGTTGAGGTTTATAAGATAAATTTATTTCATTCTTTTCTAATCTTTCAATGAATTTTTGAGTTTCAGTTCCTTTAAAGTAATTTATGACTTCTTTATAATCTGCTGGATTTTGCCATTTACCTAAATTAGGTTTCATAAGATTAGCCATTATTTTCAAGGCGGTTGATTTCCCAATACCATTTTTCCCTAGGATGCCGGTTACTTTGCCATTAATAGGAGTGGGTAAAGAATACAATTCAAACATATTTTCACCATAACGATGCACAGGTTCTTTATTTAGATGACTTGGGAGGTTGATAATAGTAATCGCACCATAAGGGCACCTATTAGGACAAATCCCACAACCAGTACAAAGAACTTCATCAATTCTAGCTTTTTGATCAGTGTCTCCTGGGTAAATACAATCTCCTCCTGCTCTATTTACAGGACACAATTTAGCACAAAGGTAGTTTCCACATTCGTTAGGGTGACATTTCTCTTTATCAATTACTGCAATTCTTTTACGCATAAGCTTGATTTACAATATCTTTTTATATTATTTATGGTTAGTCAGGTACTTCTCTAAAGAATTAGCTATTACTTCTGCCCCCATTTGAATGTTTTCTGCCCTACTTCCACAAGGCTTCCTTAGGATTAGAGGATAAGTATCCGCATAAGAATTTCCAGGGTTTGTTTGTGCTTCTAAAAAATAAAATTTATTGTTCGCATCAAAAATGATGTCTAAACCTCTTAACAAACTTTGAGAAGGTATTGAACTTACTTTTAATATCGCTTCTTTTACATCTTCTCTTAAATCTAAATTTTCATTGAAACCATTTCTAAGTGCAATCTCTTTCTCTTTATTACTTAATAAAATATTTTCATTGAGTGAAAATTTTTTATATCCTGGAAAATAATTAGATCTTAAATCGTCATTTTCATTATAATAAATAAACAAACCAATTATTTCATTTGGAAAAGTCATTGCTCTTAAACTTGAAGGCAAAGTGGTTTCAATTCTTTTTTGAGCAACCTGAATATTCTCATTATCCAAAATAGTTTTACTTTTTTTATCAATTAAACTAACACCTTCACCTTTTGACATAGTAATATCTTTAATTATGAAATTATCGCCAAGTTTTTTTGATAGAAAATCATAATTCCAATCTTTTTTCATGATTTCTGATCTTAAAATCGATTCAGGAAAAGGGAGGTTTTCTTTTCGCATTGTCTGTACAAAACCTTCTTTAAATTCAATTGCTCTTTGATGAAAATAATAACTATTTGTTTGAAGTCCTTTTGAAAAATTTCTTAAAAAAAAAGTTTCAATTTCTTCCTCTAACGGTGACACATAATTTTTCGGTAATGAATTTGCAGTAATGTAATTAATACTATTTCTAAGACTTGGCAGATGAGAAATGATTACTTTTGGCTTATCTGTTTTAATGAATTTTTGTAAAAATTTATCAGTAAAATCATAGTTCTCAATGAAACTTCCCAAATTAAGCGAAGATACAGTATAACCTCTTTCTAAAAGTTTTTTAGATGCAAAGTGATACAATTCCCCATAAGTATCAATCAAAGGTCGATCATAAGTTATTAAAAGGTCCATGTTTATTGGTATAAAGCCCCATTTATTAATCTTTTGTTACTTGAAGGTGGCACTGGCACCCTGAGAGAAGAATTTAAAAATAAAAACATTCTGAATTTCTTTTATGGTTAAATGTGACATCTGCAAAAATAAAATAGTCGAATTATTCTTAGGTAAATTAAAAGGCACGATTATAAAAAAACCTGGCAAATCAAAACAGCATAGTGTTTGTTTTGAATGTCAAAAAAAATTCCGAAAAAAAGAAGAATTATTAGAAAAATTATAATTGCCTCTGTAGCATAGTAGTATTGCGTCGGTCTCGTACCTTTGGTCAGAGATAACCGAAGGTCGTGGGTTCAAATCCCACCAGAGGCTTATTCTTGACTAGAAGATTTAGTTGTTTTTTCCATTAAAAATTTAAATAACTTTAATTTATTTATCCTAATGAGTAAAAACAAAATTTTAAAAAGAATTAAAAAAATCAAAGAACTGATTCAATCATTAAAAAAAACAAAATCATTAGATGATGCAATCAACATTCAAATTATTAAAAAAGAGATTTCAAAGTTATCAAGAGAATTATGGGAAAATTACAAATTAGATACAACTTCTTTAAAATATAGATGTGATGCAGTTTCTGACTCAATGGGGCATGCAATAGCCAATATAAGTAAAAATAATTATACGAACATCTTTGACCATAACTATAAAAGATGGATTTATAATTGTACTAATGACGAATTATTAAGTCAGTTAACTAAAGAATTAATGGTTAAGTATGAAACATTCTTGACTGGAAAATTTAAAGCATTATGTGATACACATAATAATAAAAAAACCTATCAAGAAATGGGTAATGAAGATAAAACAATTTTTAATGAATTCATAGGAATAGGTTGTGAAACTCTAACGAGTTTATATGATGATTTTGAAAAAGTAATTAAGACTAAAATAAATTAAAAATTCTTACCGATATTACTAAAGGTTAAATAGTTCCAAAATATTTAAAAAGATAAATTCAGCCAAATTCATTCATAAATGAGCGAAATTAATATCAAATCAATGGAAAAAGAGAACCATGAAAATTCTAATGAAATTAAGATAGAAGAACCTACAGAACAAGACTTAATCATCGAAGATAATTTTAATCCTGAAGAAGAGAAATCAAGCAAAGAAGATAGTAAAAATATAATTGTTACTATCTTAATTGTAGTAGGTCTCTTCGCACTTATAATTGTCGGTTCTAATTTTTATAATTCATTAACTGCTGCTGAAATTATTGATGTTGATGAACTTCATCAAAAAAATCTAGAAGAAGAACTTGATGAAGAAGAGGGTTATACTTACAATGGTTTTAGTTTTGTTAAAGTTGACGGAATGTGGTGGACAGAAGTTAAAAGGTTTAAAACATTAGTTAAAATCCCACTACACTTTGGACCAAAGGAAGTAGAAAAGATTCCATTCATAGGAAATGTAAACCCAAATTTTGATAACGGCAATGAGATTTATTTATCTATCGACCCAGACGTGACAGACAAATATTATACCCTCTCATTAACAGAATTAAGTTTTAACATGGCTAAAGGAATAAACAGAAATCCTGTTGGCGCATGTACAAAAAAAAATTCAGCTTGTGATGATCGAGAAATTCTAAATTGCGAAAACACTAAGGGCAAACCAGTTGTAGAGATATCCTTAGCAAACAAAACTGAAATTACTGCCCAAGGAACTTGCATAAAAATAAGTGGAAATGGTTATGATTTAGTTAAAGCTACAAACAGGGTCCTTTACATGTGGTATGGCATCATACAATAAATAAATATTTAAACTCTTTTTATTTCTTTAAATTTATGATAATTAGCTTTTTTGAAGAATTTCCTAACACAAATAACCTTAAAAAAATTAATTTAATCACTTGGCCAACTAAACTTTACATTGCAGCCGAATCTATTGAAGAATTTATAAAAATTAAAAATAAAATCAAAAATAAGAAAGTTAAAGAGATAATATACTGGCCAATTTTAAAATTTAAAGAAGGATATTGGATTTCTCCATATTCTAAATGTTCTGCTTTGAAAAGAATATTTAGAGAATTAAAAAATAAAAAAATTCCAATTATGTTAGATCTTGAATTACCTACCACAAAGAACCCTTTGCTATATATCACTCAATTTTTTAATTTTAGTAAAAGTAAATTGATTATAAGAAAATTTATTCAAAATTATCCAGGAAATGTTTATTTGGCAGAATATTATCCTCTAGAAAATTTAAATGAAAAAATATTAGCAGCAACAGGATTACATTATAAAAATAAAAAAGTTAAGATCATAAAAATGATTTACCATTCAATGCATGATTTCAATGAAGATTTCATAATTAAACAAATAAACCTTGGTAAAAAAAAATATGGTGAAAATTATATTGTTTCTCTTGGAACTATTGCTAAGGGAATAAAAGGCGATGAGCCAATCCTTAGTACTAATAAATTAAAAAAAGATTTAGATATTGTAAAAAAAGCTAAAATTAAAGAGGTAATTATTTTTAGGTTGGGAGGATTAAATAAAAAAAACATTGAAATCATGAAAAATGTTAAATAAATCAGATAAGTTTAAATTAGTATGAATATTAATAGTTTTTTATCAAATGAAATTTAAAAAAAACATACTCGCCTTTGCTATTGGATCGTTAGTAGGGATAATCTCAATCTTAATTTACATAAAGATATCCTGGCTTCCTTCTAAATCTTCAGAGATAGGTTTGGGAATAGTTGGTTTATTTCCCATAGCCTTAATAATATTTATTTTTTTAGGAATAATCATAGGGGGGAGTTTGGGGATTATTGTTTATCAATTTTTCTTAAAAAAATACTTTAAATAATACATCAATCTTGGTTCCCTAATTATTGTATTGAATACTAAAGGGATTGGATTATCTCTAGTGTACTTCTCAAATATTTTTTGAATCTTATCTTGATTGATATATCTGATTAACCTATCCCAATCTTTATCTGAAAAATTATCAAAAACTTTCCTTATTAATAGGTGTAATTTTAACCTCTTAGAAATTAGTTTAACTTCTTTCTCAAAAATTTTATTACTTTGAATACAATCTACTAAAATCTCTGCTTGTTTCAATCCAGGAACTAATCCTCCTAAAGTTGTTGCTTTAACAAAACTAGCAGCATCACCAATTAAATAACAATTTTCTCTTTTTAATTTCTGCTTAGGATTATAAACAGGAATTGTTCCAGCTTGGATTTCAATTGCTTTATAATTATGCTTTTTCATAAATTTATCAAAATAAAAACGAGAATTCTTACGCATGGCTAAACCGACTCTTGCAACATTGTCAGATTCTGGAACAACCCATGCAAACAGTTCTGGACAAACTTCTTCACCAAAGTAAGTTAAAAAAGTATGAGGGTCAAATTTTCCTTTTACTGTAGCTTGAATACCAAAATAATTCTCTCTTTTAGAATAATAAAAACCATAAGCTTTCGCTGTTGGCGATAATGGGCCATCTGAAGCAATAACTAAATCAGGAGAAACCTTTTTCTCAACAACCTTCTTACTATCTTTAATGATTAAATTTTTACCTTCTTTTCTTAAAAATGAATGATTGAGATGAAAATTAACCCCTGCCCCTTTAGCTAAATCTCCAAAGAAATTGTCAAACTTCTTTCTACATACTAAATACTCTTTCTGTTTAATTTCTAATTTTTCATTTTTTGAATAAACTTCAACTTTATTAAAAGTATTTACTAAGAATGAATCCATTGGTAAGTTAAACTGATCAAAATCTGATGTCAATAAACCAGTACATTGAATTGGAGAACCTATGACACCGTGATTTTCATATACGTCTACTTTATGTCCTTTTTTAGCTAACAAAAAAGCTACATAACAACCAATAGGGCCTGCACCAATTACTGCAACATTCATAATAAAACCTGTTTCTTTTGAATATAAAAATCTTATCAAATTAAAAAATCTTACAAATATTAATAATAAAACAATAAATCAAAATTAGAAATTATTTAAAAAATTAAAAAAAAAATAAAATGGAGGAAGAATTTAGACTTAATAATAAGTCTGTTCTTCGTCGTCGTCTTTTTTTTTAATACTTAAACCGATGATTAAACCCATAATCAAAATTAGTACAACTAATACGATTAAAGCGATTTCTAATCCATTTCTTAGACTAACATTCTTTTCAACAGTTCCTTTAACAACGTTTGCATTTAAGGAAACAGTTTCTAAGACTTCTTCACCTGACTTAACTACTAAAGAAGCACCGTGTGCACCTTCAGGAGCATTACCTGCAGCAGTTACATCAACATAAACTACTTGGTTTTTACCAGATTCTAAGACAACTAAGTTTTCACTTACTGAAGCAGTAGCCCAATCACCAGCAACAACTTCTAAAGTATAAGCTTTAGATGCTGCACCAGCATTAGTTAAAGCTACACCATAACTAGCAGTATTACCAGTTGCTACAGTTTGAGTTTCTGGTCCAACAGCAAGAACTAACTTACCATCATTTTGGAACATATCGTTAGCAGTTACATGAACAGTGTAAACTTTACTAATTGATTCTCTGAAATCATCGTAGTCAACAGTTACTTTTAATTCGTAATCTCCTTCAGCAGCAGTAGCTGGAATTTGTAAAAACATTTCCGGAACATCTTCATATTCGATGTTATGGTTGTCAGTTAAAGCATCGATGTATTTAGGAGTTGCACTTGCGCCTAAAGCCGGCATTTCCATTTTAACTCTTACATCATCTTGATCCTTATCACCAAAGTTTTGTACTAAAACTTTAGCAGCTAAGGTTCGGCCTGCTTTTACAGTACTTCCAGGATATAAAGCTACATCAGAGATATCTACTCCGTGTCGAGCTGGTTCAATAGCTAAAGTAATATCATTAACTAAAGCTGCTGAATTTTTATCCAGTACTCTTAATCTTAATAGGTATTCGTCCTTATCTAATTTCTTAGGTAAAGTTACTTCTAAGTTAACATACTTAGTGGTACCTGCTGCAATATCAAATAAGTGAGATGCATCTTCTAAACTTTCATAGTCAGAATATTCGTATCCGCTGATTTTTGCATCAACTTCTACATCTTGTGCACCAGCAACAGCTTCCAAGCCAACTTCAATCTTTAATGTTTGTCCTTCTTCAACGGCAAGAACACTTCCTTCTTTAACTTCATGGCCATTAACTTCAATTTCGCCCCATTCCAGGTTGTTTGCATCTAAAGCACTAACCATAGATAAGGTTAACAAGCTAACGACAAATAAAGCCATTACAGTTACTAATTTTCTCATTTTTTTTCTTCCTCCAAATCTCGTGTGTTTTTGAGCGTAATATCTGGCTTTTTAGCCAATTTATCGCTTTTTTCTTTCTCTGATATATAAATGTTTTGGAACATTTAGCATTTGAGAGTAACTACACCTAATAACCATTATACAATGGTTATCTTGTAGTCTTAATGTACTGCAAAGAACCGATAAGATTCTTCACTAAAACCTTCTTCATTATGTACACTTACTGTTACTAAATACTCTCCTGAAAAAGCACCATATGGCAATTGTACATAAAGACTCTCACCAACTTGGTCACCTTTCCCAAGATCAAACTTGTCACTTGATACTTCTAAGCCTAAGTCATAAACAACAGCAGTTATTTGAACATCTTCTAAATCCTTATTACCATTATTAGTTAAATCAACACTAATTGGAATAAAATCTCCGGAACTTACAATCTCAGGTACATGAACTGAAGCTACTTTTGCACTTCCATGATTTGACCTTACAGTAATGGTATAAATTTGCTTAGTTGAATTTTCTCCATCTGTAACAACTAATTCAACTCCAAAATGACCTGATTTCGTAGGAAACCAAGTAATCAAACCATTTTGATCAACAACCATTCCTATAGGGGCTTTAGTTAACAAATACTGAATTTTTTTGTTAGAGTTAACAATAACTTGATAGGTATAATCTTCGCCAACAGTTACTAAATCAACTGGTTGAGAGATAATTTGCGGGGTCGCTTCCGGTAAATAATCACAACTTCCATCATCAACTATAGCTTCTGGATCAGTATTAATTGCATTTGGATCAGTACATCCTTCCTTTAACTCAGGAGGATAAATACAACTTCCATCATCAACAGTAGCTTCTGGGTTTGTATTTAACGCTTCTTCATCCATACAACCAGGAACTTCTATTGGTAGTTGTTCTGGTTCTACAACAACAACTTCTAAATTAGATTCTACTTCTCCACCAAAACCATCAGTAACAATTAAAACAACATTGTAGGTCCCTTCAGTTGCATAAATATGGGTTACATCATTACCTAATACTTCTTCAGATCCGTCATTAAAATTCCAAGTGTAAGTTAACTCGTCGCCATCTGCATCAGTTGCTTCAG
>CAZRHO010000008.1:0-18977 GCA_964599955.1 uncultured Methanosarcinales archaeon | reverse complement strand
ATAAAACAGAATTAATGGAAGAAATTAATATTAAAAATAGTTTTGGTGCAGATTAGAATGAATTGCATGTTAATGAAATAGTTAAATTAAGCGAAGAGGTTCTAAAACTCTATAAATTAAGAAAAAAACATGAGGAATATCTTCAGAAAGTCATGCAAAAATATTGCCCTAATTTGTTAGAGTTAGCCGGAATAACTACCGGGGCTAAACTAATTGAATTGGCTAAAAGTTTGAAACGTTTAGCGATGTTGCCTGCTTCAACAATCCAATTATTAGGTGCAGAAAAAGCATTATTCAGACATATTAAAACAGGCAGTCGTTCCCCAAAATATGGAGTTATTTTTCAACACCCACTTATTCAAAAAGGAAAAAGAAACGAAAGAGGAAAAATAGCCAGAAGTTTAGCAGATAAATTATCTCTTTGTTGCCGTCTAGATTACTTCAAAGGAGAATTTAAAGCTAAAGAATATAAAGAAAAATTGGAGAAAAAGTTTCAATGAAACAACACAACCTTTTTGAAATTTATCAGGACAGAAAGAAGATTTATACTAAAAGTATACTACCAGGTAGTGTGCATTTTGCAGAACGTATTTATAAAGAAAAAGGAGAAGAATACAGAGAATTTGACCCTACAAGAAGTAAATTAGCAGCAATGGTTATGAAAGGTTGCACCAACATTGGAATTAGAAAAAACGATGTTGTCCTTTATTTAGGAGTTTCTCATGGTTATACTTCTTCATTCGTTTCAGACATGGTAGGTGAAGAAGGTTTGATTTTTGGTGTAGATCCGGCGCCAAGAGTAATACGGGATTTAATTTTCTTAACAGAAAAAAGAACTAATTTAATTCCAATCCTAGCTGACGCAAATCATCCAGAACAATACGCAAATAGAGTTTGTCAAGCGGACATTGTTTTCCAAGACATTGCTCAAAAAAATCAGATGGAAATTTTTGTTAAAAATTGTAATATGTTTTTGAAAAAAGGCGGCTATGGTTTATTATCAATTAAAGCAAGAAGTATCAATGTTAAAACTAAACCTAAAAGTATTTTTATAGATATTAGAAAAAAACTAGAAAAGATATTTACAGTTATTGATTATAAAATTCTTGATCCATTTGAAAAAGATCATTGCATGATCATTGTTAAAAAATAATCATGCCTTTTTAACGTGAATTATATTCACAGGACAAACATCTGCTGCTTCTTGAGTTTCCGCTTTAGCAACTTCAGTATTAATTTCTAACTCTTGATGATCTTCCACCACACTAGATCCTTTCAATTGCGCTAAACCTTCTTCATCCATTTCAAAAAAATCTGGTGCTATCGCTGCACAAGCTCCACAACTAATGCAATCCTTTTTGAAATGAATTACTTTATGTTTATCCATTTTGAAGAAAAATTTGAACTATATTTATAATATTTTCCTCTGTAAGATTACCAAAAAGCTTATATAAATAATTTGATTTGTTTCTACTATGAAAAAGAGCGTAGTTGGTGTAATACTAATATTAGTTCTATTTTTAATCACTTCCTGTGGAAATAAAGTTCCCGGTGGTGAAAAACCAGTTGAGACTGCTGCAGCTTACAAAGAGGTTCATTCAGGGACGCAAGGGGTAGAAATAAGCTTTTTATCTAACTCCCCTCCTCCATTAATATACGATACTAACGAGTTGATCACTTTAGTTGAAGTTCAGAACAAAGGTAATGACGACATCTTACCCCAAGAATGTTTTGTTCAGGCAACTGGATTTGACCCATCAATCATAACCGGAGGATTTGGTTTTCCTCGGTTATGTGCAGAAAATTTAAATTTATTAGAAGGAAAAAACATATATAATTTAAAAGGAGGAATTAACCAATTAGAACTACGTTCTTCAAGTATTTCTCTCTCAGATATACCCCAATACAACGCCAACATCAAGTTCACTTTATGTTATAATTATCACACTAAAGCAACAACTTCAGTCTGTGTAGATCCTTTATTTTATCAAGTATCATCTGAACAAAAAGCATGCAATTACCGTAACAGTATTGTTACTGGAGGGGGGCAAGGTGGACCCGTTGGAGTTGGTTATGTAGGAGTAGATATGATTGGAAATAGAGCTATATTTGAAATTAATATTAAAAATATGGGTTCGGGTAAAGTACTTAGCCCTTACACTGATTTAAGATCCTGTGGATCTTTATCCTTGGGCAGACAAGACATGGATAAAGTAGGATATACAGTTAGATTAGGAAGCGGTGGTTTTGGTGACTGTAAACCGCAGAATGGACTTGTTCAACTTCATAATGGTCAAGGAAAAATTCTTTGTAAATTCAACGTCCCAGGTGCAGTGGCATATGAAACTCCTTTATCCGTAGACTTAGATTATAATTACCTTCAATCATATGACAAACCAATTCAAATAGTTAAGACCCCAGAGTAAAGTTTAAATATGCTAAGTTTTTATTAGTTCTTATAACAACATAAAAGAGGAGATAATATGAAGATTAAAATAATTTTGTCAATATTAATAATAAGCTTGTTCTTAGTAGGTTGTGAAGGAGGAGAGAAAAAAACTAACATAGCCGGAGCTTTCCAAGGAGGCACACAAGGAATAATTGCAGAATTTGAAATCTTTGGCGTTGAAGAAGAAGGAACATATACTATCTTTGATACTGAAGATTTTCCAATTGAATTAACTTTAAGAAACAAAGGAGAACATGAACTTCAAGCAGGAGATGTTACTGTTAAATTGATGGGGCCCTCTCCTGATGAATTTTCAGGTATTGCTAATTGGCAATTAACTAATTCTGGTGTAATTGGAGACATAACTGAGAATGGTGAAGAAACCATTACCTTCGCTAGTGAAGCTAGTTTCAACGGAGAAGTCACCGGTTTGTTAGATAGAAATTGGTTCGCTAACATTGATTATAAATATAAAACTCGTTTAATAATCCCAGAAGTATGTTTAAAAGAAGACATAACTGATAAAAGTGTTTGTGAGATTAAAGAAGCTAAAACATTCTTTGTTTCCGGTGCACCAATTACTGTAACTAGCGTTGAAGAAGACTCCGCCGGAAAAGGAATTGTAATGCTAAAAATTATGGTTAGTAATGTTGCAGGCGGTAAAGTGACTAAGTTAGGCGAAGAATTTAAAGCAACTAGAGACACACTTGGGTTCAGTATTGACGATCCGGCTTGGGAATGTAAATCTAGCGGTAAAATTAATGAAGCAAGATTAATTGATGGAAATGCAGAAGTGCGTTGTAAATTAAAAGAAGCACTTGCAGAAGATGTAATTTCAACCAAGAAAGTGGAACTGGAATTGGACTATATTTATAGAGATACAATTCAAGAAAGTTTAAGAATTAAAGAAAGCGCAAATTAATTATTTTGTTTTTTTACTTTTTTTTAATTAGTTACTGAAACAATAAATGCTAGAAAACATTCCAATTGTAAATATTCATCTGATCCTTCAACCATCCTAAATTCAATTTCTCCACATTTGTCAATTAACTGAACTTTTTTACAATCTTCGATATCAAGGTTCCAAATTTCTTTCTGAATTTGTTTAATAATATCTAGTCCAGATAAGCCGTAATTTAACATTAACTCTAATAATTTTTTTCTTGAAGTTAGAAAATCGGCAGAAGTAGCTATGGATAATACTTCATTAACTTCTTTTGGTTTAGCTACTGAAGCCATAGAATAAACTAATTCTTTATCAATTTCTTTTTTAATAACCGCACAACTTTGCATAATGTTTTCTAATCTACGACAATCCCCGTTGCTTACTGCAAATAATGCTTCCTTGGTCTCTTGATTTAATTGTAAACTTTCTTCATTAGCTATTTTATCGATAACCTTGAATATTTCTTCCTTAGGTAATGGTTTAAATCTAAAAACTGCACACCTACTTTGAATCGGATCAATTATCTTACTACTATAATTGCATGAAAGAATAAATCTGCACGTCTTGGTATAATTTTCCATTGTTCGACGTAAAGCCTGTTGGGCATCTTTAGTTAACGCATCACTTTCATCTAAATAAATTAATTTAAATGGGACATCACCTATTGCCCTTGTTCTTGCGAAATCTTTAACTTTAACCCTAACTACATCAATTCCTCTTTCATCTGATGCGTTTAATTCCAAAGTGTTTTGTTTCCAATTTTCTCCAAACAATTGTTTAGCAATTACTAAAGATAAAGTTGTTTTTCCGACACCTGCTGGTCCTGAAAATAACAGATGAGGCATAGTTTCAGATTTTACAAAAGCTGTAATTTTCTCTACAATCTCTTTCTGCCCTCTAACTTCAGAAAAATCCTGTGGGCGATATTTTTCTGTCCAAATTGATGAAGTCATAGTTATATTTTGAAGTTGATTTGTTTATAAGTTTTACTTAAGAGAAACGCAATTATATCGCTACTAACAATATATCTAAAACCCAATTAATTACTTGATCTAAAGAAATTCCAAAAACCAATACTAGAAAGAAAAAAACAATTAAAGCTACAAAAAATAAACGAGTTAAATAAGATAAGATCTTACCAAAAAATAAAGCTACTATGATTAAAATCATTATGCTTATTATTGATAATTGGCCCATATTAATTCTAGAGAAAATTAGATTTATAATTATTTCTCTATTTCTTCATATAAACAGTCCTAGTGGGAAAAGGTATTTCAATTCCTGCTTTACCTAATATCTCATAAATTTTCTGAGTAGCTTCTAACTTTTTCCCATAACTCTGATCCCATTTAGGTACCCAAAACTTAGCTACAAAACTTAATGCGGAATCTCCCATCTCTAAAAACTCAACAGAAGGCCCAGGGTTATCTAAAACATCTTTCATCTTAGAAATCTCATCTAATACTATTTTTTTGACTTTATCAATATTAACACCATAAGCTACCCCAAAATTAACGTCCACTCTTACTTTTGGATTGGGCCTAGTATAATTCTGAATACGAGAATTTGCCAAATAACCATTGGGTAAATAGATTATTTCGTTAGAATAAGTTGCCATTTTAGTGCTTCTTAATCCAATATCATGAATAGTTCCAACTGTGCCATCTTCTAACTTAACCTTATCTCCTACTTGAAAAGTTCGATCTAATAATAAAGTCACACCTCCAAAAATATTCTTTAAGGAATCTTGTAACGCAAGACCTAAAACTACCCCACTTATCCCAACCCCTGCTAAATAAGGTGTAATATCTACTCCCCAAATTTTAAGTAGCCACATTACTGCAATAATTATGAATAAAGTCTTTGTTATTTTATGAAAAAGAGGTAACAAAATTTCTACAATTTTAGTTTTAGTTTTTTTGGCAAAAGCCAAACCCCAAGCATCTAAAAGAATATCAAAAAATTTTAAAAATATCAGTAAAAGAACAAAAGCCATCAAGGAATTAACAAAATTATTAACAATACCGTTGACTTCTAAATTTAATAAGGATAATTTTAGACCATAAACTACAACCAAATAAAATATTGGTTTCTTAGTGTGTTCAAAGATCATATCATCTACTTTAGTTTTGGTCTTGCTAGCAAATTTTTCTAAATACTTACTAAAAATCATTAAAACAACCTTCCCTATAAAAGCAAATAACAAAATAATTAATAAGGAAAATAAATACTTGTTTTGTAAATATTCCCATCCTGGAATCGAACTAAGGTGTTCTAAAATAATTTCTTTCATTTTCTCTTCTTATTTTTAATTTTAATATCTTTAGGTAATTCCTTCTTTAATAAGAATACCCTTATTGAACTAATTAATATGGTTCCAAATATTGTTACGAAGGCTACCTTTAATAAAAATTCCGCATGAGGAATACCTCTTTGAACAGCTAATTGAGCTATAACTGCAGCCGCTAATCCACGAGCAAAAATTGAATTAACTAAACTTTTATTATCTTGATCCATTTTTTTAGTTAACAATAATGAAGCCAATCTTGATCCAGCTAAAATAATAGATAATATACCACCAATAATCAAAGCTTTGGTATCTGTCATGTCAATTAATACGCCAATATATACAAAAAAGAAAGTTTTCAAAAGGAATGATATTTGGTGATAAAAGTATTCTTCAGAAGGCGTAGTTACTGAAACTCCAAGTTCTCCCTCTAGAGCCTTTTTCTTTTCCTTTGCTTTCCTACTTAATATTCCCTTTACAATAGAAGATAGTTGTTTAGAATTATTTAACATTAATCCAAAAAATAAAGTTGTTATTGCTCCGTTACCATTAAGAAACTCAGCAGTAACGTATAATAATAATAAAAAGGCTACAACCATGATATAATTGTGTTCTTTAAATACTTTTAAAACTAAAATGGTCCAAATTATTCCACCAAGGACACCAATTAACCCAGCTACTGCAAATAAAGAAGTTAAATGGATTAAGGTTTCTCTTATTCCAAATTCTCCAAAACTCATTAATTCCATAATAGTTAATGAGAATACAATACAAAAAACGTCAGTTAATGCAGATTCTAGAGTTAACAAAGAATACATTTTTTCAGGAATACGCATTTGTTTAAGGATAGGGATTACGAAAGCAGAAGAAACCCCCCCCAACATAAAACCAGTCAATAAAGAAATTAAAAGAGAAAAACCACTAACCACCATTACAATTGTAACTACAATTGAAGAAACAAAAAAGTTGTAAATTGTTAAATTAAAACTGTGAGAAAATTCCCTAACTAAAGAAGACAAACTGATATTAAATGCGCCATCAAATAATAAGAACAATAAAGTAAATGTGGTAAAAACTGGCGCAATACCAATAAAGCTTTCTGGAGATACCCATCCCGTTGCAGGACCGATTGTAAAACCAAGTATGATCAAAAATAAGACGTCCGGGATGCCTGTTTTTCTGAAGATAAATTCTGCAAAGAAACTAAAGAACAGGATTAAACTAATTCCTAATAGTATAATTACGACATCCAAATGAAATCACCAATAATAAAAGACTAAAAAGAAGTTTAAATAACTTTTGTTTACTTAATAAAAATAAATTTAAAAAATTAACAAGCAATAAGTAAGAATTCACCAAAATCTTCAATTTCTCCTTGAACATATTGATAATTTAATAAATCACTAAGATATTTGTTACTTCTCATGTTTATTCTTCACTCTCCTCAGATGTAGGCCCACTTGGAACTGCACTCCTAGAAATAATTAATATGTCTCCTACTGCACGAACTAATTGATGTGGAACAATAACTCCTTTAGCGCTACCAATGACTTTACTTAGAAATGAATTCTTAGTAGATTTAATTTTCCAACCACTCACTTTGTTCCCTGATATGATGCTATCTTCAATATCACCAAAATAATCTCCAGCATCAGTAAAGACTTTTAAATCATAAGTTTCAGATACGTTCTTCATCTTTAACATAAATAACCACCTCGTTTTGCTAATAATGGCCACTTAAGTTTAAATACTTTTCTGTTATTTAAAAGGCATGAGCTTAACAATTTTAGGTACTTCACATATTGCAAAACAGAGCATTGATGAGATTAAAAAAGCAATTTTAGAAGATCAACCGGACATTGTTGCCGTAGAATTAGATGTACAAAGAGCTACAGCCTTACTACAAGAAAAGAAAAATAAAGTTAATTTTAGTGCTATTGCTCAAATTGGAGTCCAAGGTTTTATTTTCGTTAAAATAGGCCAATATTTACAACAAAAATTAGGAAAAATGGTTGGAGTTACCCCTGGTTCCGAGATGAAAACGGCCATTAATTTAGCCCGAAAACAAAAAATGGAAGTGGCTTTAATTGACCAACCCATTCAAATAACACTAAAAAAATTATCTAATTCATTCACTTGGAAAGAGAAATTTCGTTTTTTCTTAGATATATTAAAAGGAATATTGCAACCTAAGAAACAAATTAAAGAATTAGGATTGGATAATTTTAATTTAACTGAAGTGCCTAAAAATGAATTGATTGTAAAAATGATGAAGCAATTGAAAAAAAGATATCCTTCTTTATACAAAAGTTTAGTAGCAGATAGAAATAAGTACATGGTTAAGAATTTAATTAAATTAATGCGCCAACATCCTGATAAAAAAATATTAGCCGTAGTCGGAGCCGGCCATAAGGAAGGCATGGAAAAGTTATTGTTAAAGGTTGATGTGGTGAGGTAAAAAATAATTCATTAAAAAACTTTTTTTAAAGCTAAAACCTTATAAAAAAGAGTCATTTTTAACATAATAGGTAGTGGTGACAGGGAGTATGGGGTCAAACTCAGGAAAGTCCGCCCACCTGCTTGGCATGTGCATAATATGCTGGTTGCTCTTGTTATGAGAGATGGAGAAATCTATAGCTCTGGCGTAAGAAACGACACGTCCATGTTTAAGGATGATTTTGGCGAATCTGTTTGTGAAAACAGAGAGTTAATCCAATGACGTTAAATATGGGATCGATGGAACGGCGAAACTCAACCGGTGCAAGTTTTTAAAACGCTTAGTAGAATACTCTCACAGATTATCGTTGTTCAATGAACAATCTTGGATCTGACAGAAGGCGGCTTATGTCACCCTACCTTACTTCCATTAAGTTTTATTAAAAAGCAACATATGCTCATGAAAACCCTATCAAAAAATATATAAACTAATTATCAATAAAAAATAAAAAAATGGCAAAAGACAATAAAATAAGAATGCCTTCCGGTCAGGGAGGATTAACGAGATATTTTGACGAATATAAATCAAAAGTTGAATTTTCTCCAGCTACAGTTATTGTAATGTCAATAATTATAATGATTATAGTGATCCTTTTACATAAATTTGGGATGGGGTTCTTTATATGATCCCGGGCATGAATCCTCGAAAAGTTCAACAAATGATGAAACAGATGGGAATTCAACAAGTGGATGTTCCTGCGACTGAAGTAATTATTAAAACTGAAAAAAAAGAAATCATAATCTCAGAACCCTCTGTGCAAAAGGTTAATATGATGGGCCAAGAAAATTTTCAAATTTCAGGAAATGTCGTTGAAAGAGAATTATCAACCACTCCTTCAATATCTGAAGAAGATGTTAAAACAGTAATGGATCAAACTGGTGTTGATGAAAATACTGCAAAAGAAGCTATTGAAAAAGCAAAAGGAGATCTAGCTGAAGCAATTATGAACTTGGCAGAATCTAACGAATAATTTTTATAAATTCCTTACTTTGTTTATTTATGTATGAAATTCTAAAAAAATTGGAAAGAAAAGCAAATTTGCAACACAATACTGCTTTTCACTTATTAACCGTTACTTTTCCTTTAGTTAAAGATCCAAAATTACTTATGGGTATTATTAACAACATTTTCTTATCGATAGAAGCTACTATTGATATTATATTGAAATGCGAAAAAGAATTGGAATTAATTCCGGCTTATCCAAATGAATTCAAAAATAAATTTAATCTTTTTAAAAGTAAAAGTGCAAAAAGACATCATATTTTGACCAACCATTTAGAAGTATTGGGAGAAATCCATACAATTCTTGAATTACATAAAAAAAGTCCAGTTGAGTTTAGAAGAAAAGACCGATTCATTATTTGCAATAAAGATTATAAGATGTATGAGATTACAGTTAAAGAAATTAAAAATTATTTGGAGACTAACAAAATATTCTTACAATCAGCAAATAAGGTGATTTATAGAAAATAATAAAAAGACCGGCTTGCTATATTTAATTTCTCAGATAAAAATCAATTAAAAAACAGAAATGATTTACTATGATGGAAGAATATTTGTTAGAAGCTCAAGAAGAATTAAAAAGATTAGAACACATCATCTATGTAAGTTTAAAATATACTAGAACTGTTGATGTACTCGCTAATGCTCTTAACCGCTTAGTTGGAACTTTTGATTTAATAATTGAAGCTTATCTTCTAAAAGCTCAGGAAGAAGGAAAAATAGAAAAATTGCCTAAAAGTCCTGCCCTTAGGGCAAATAAAGTAACCTTATTATTCCCAGAAGATGAAAAAATGAAAAATTATCTTAAGTTTTATTTCTATCTGAAACGAATACTTAAATCCACACATAGAAAAAGAGAAGAATATAGAAGACATGTTTCTCTAATCGTTGATCATGAACAGGCAACGACAGAAATTAAAATAGATCACTTGATTAACTGCGAGAGATATATTCATCGTTTCTTTAATTATGCTAGAGATACATTAGTGGGTAAGCCCCCTGAAGAAGAATTTTAGCAACATTTACCTCAATTACATTTTAGAAAAGATTAAATACTTCTTTTTGAATTAGTTTTGTAAGTGGTGAAAAGATGACTAAATTTATTGCTATTGTGTCAGGAAAAGGAGGAGTTGGTAAAACTACCACTACTTTAAACCTAGGACAAGCACTATATAATTCTGGTAAGAAAGTTACTTTGTTAGATGGAAATTTAGTTACTCCCAATTTAGCTTTACACCTTGGATTAGTTAACCCACAAAATACATTAAATCAATTTTTAAGACAAGAAAAGGATTTAAGAGATGTAATTTATTTGCATGAATGTGGTATTTCTCTGATTCCTGGTTCTCCCTCTTATAATGAATTTCAAAAAACTAACTCTCAAAATTTAGCAGAAGCTTTTGAACATCTTGATGAGTCTACCGATTTTGTTCTAATTGATTCTCCAAGTGGCCTTGGTTTTGACGTTAGTCAAATCCTAAAACATAGTGATGAATGCCTTTTGGTTGTTAACCCTACATTAAGTTCAGTAATGGATGCACTAAAAACAATGCAATTAGCTAAATCTCATAATAACACAATTGCCGGAATTATCCTTAACAAGTCAAACAAAGGAAGACATGAACTTAAAGAAGAAGAAGTTGCAGAAATTTTAGGTTTTCAAATTCTAGCTAACATTCAATCAACCCGTAAATTCAGAAAATCATTACATAAACAAATGCCTTTAGCTTACCTTTATCCTCGTTCTAAGTCAGCTAAACAATTTAAAAACTTAGCAAACCATTTATGTTTAGATAATTACTAGGTAAAATAATTAATATGAAACATCACACCAAAATTCATTTAATTAAAAAAGGTTGGAGACCTCAAGATTTAATTAAAGCCGAATCTATCATTGATAAAGATAGTAACCATAGTAAAAAATTTTCTAGAAGAGTTTTTCTAAGTAGTTTATTCTTAGTATTATTTGGGACTATGGTCGTGGCTTTTCTCCTTATACCTCTATTAATTTTTTTAGAAAGTTTTTTAATTTACATATTTATAACCATGCTAAGTTTATCTCTCGGTTTTATGTATAATCTCTTAATCAATGAAATTGGGTTCTTAAAAAAAAAGCACCATTTGTTATCTGTAATTTCTTTATTTATTTTATCTTTGAGTAGTATGTTTTTATTAGTCTCAAAAGTGAACCAATTTATTTCTAAAAATAGTTTTGGAAATTTATCTTATGAACCTTTTTTAATTTCAATTATTTTTTCATTTTCGTTCATTACCCCCTATATAATAAGCCTAATTAAATTAAAATATCAAAAGAAACGCCACAAAATAAATTAGAAGTAAAGTTTATCAAAAAATTCTAAGCGCCTAGACCAATAAAAATAACTCCTACAATAATCCCAATTAAACCTCTCCATTTCCATTTGTCCATACTCTCCCCGAGGAATTTTATTGAAAAATACATTGACCAAATATAGGTAGTTGCAACCAAAGGATAGAGTACACTTAACTCCCCACCTCTCAAGGCTACAAGATAAATAAAAGTTGAGATTAAATATAAAAAAAAACCTAGTAAAAAAAATCCACTCTTATATAATTTTAAAAAAGGATATCTGTTTATCCCATGCTTCACAAAAAATGCTGCTGAGGCATTTACAAAAGCCCCAAATAAAACTAAAACCACAGATAATTTTTCAGTCATTTATAGCCTCATTATCATTATTTTTTTTAGGTTTAGAAAAACCCAACATACCAACTGAGAATAAAATTATAATAATGCCAACCCACTTCAAAAGATTCATAGAATCGCTTGAGAAAAAAAAAGGGGAAATTAAACTGACCCAAACATAACCAGTTGCTAATATTGGAAATAAAACACTTAATTCTCCCATCTTAAATGCAACAAACATAAATATGGCGCCGAAAGCAAAGCAGACTAACCCGGCAATAAAATAAATATTAATTAAGCTTAAAGGATAAGTGAAATTAATAGTTTTAGAGGCAAATTTTAAAAAAATCTGAGCTGCTGAAGAAATCAAAGTGCAAATAAACATCAATAAAATTGCAAATTTCTGACTTTTATAATTCAATTATATCAATCTCCTTTCAAATCAAGAATTTTAAAACCTAATTTCATTCTCTTAAAAGTTTCTCTATTACAATTGCGTATGCTGGCCTAGCTATAAGAACACCAAATGAAATACCTGCAATTGTTGTAAGGGCAAACCCTTTCAATAATCCTGCTCCAGCCCATAATAAAGGCATCATACCAACTAAAGTAGTCATGTAAGCACCGAATACTATTGACATTGCATTCTTAATTTTCTGTTTCCAATTGGTCATTTGTCCACCACCACGTAGAGCACCATCTGTAATAATTATTAAATGATCCACACCAGTTCCCGCAACAATAATGATTCCCGCAATTGCAGCTAAATCTAAATTCCAACCTACAAGAGCTGCAAAACCTAAGATTAAAGCCATCTCAGAAAATAAAGTGGCAACCATAGGAACAACTATTTTCATAGTTTTATAACGTAATAGAACTACCGTAATAACTGCCATTATCACTAGAAGACCGACCAATAAAATGTTATCTAGAAACTCTTGGCCTAAAGTTGGAGAAACAGTATCTAATTTTACTATTTCTAATTTTATAGGAAGGCTCCCTGTAATCAAAACGGTCTGTAATTTTTTCATATTTTCTAAAGTATTAGTTACTGCTTCTTCTCTTGTTCTTCCTACTCCAGAACCAGAAATTTGAATTTGTGTTGTTGCTTTACCCTGTAAATCGGCACCTATTCTTAATGAATCAACGCCAACATCATCTAAAAACAATTCTAAATCTTTACTCAAGTATGAATTGTCACCTTCACTAGAAAGAACAGTTAAAGTATTTGTTATTTTAGCTTGTCTTTCTGCAGCTTCTGGACTTAAAGTAATAGAAAAGAAAAAATTACAAAATTCCCCCTCACCTGATTTTGAACATCCTCTTCTTGGATCTATTCCTGAACATTCAGCACTCCTACAAACATAAGTGATATCTTTCTTTCCTCCAAAGAAAACTGTTTCATTACCAATTTTAGCTTCAAATTTTCCTTGTTTTGATAAAAGTTCTTTAACTTCATTTTCTGTGACACCAGCAATCTCAACTAAGATGAAAACTTCCCCTGATAAGTCTTTTGCCGACCTAACAACTACGTCACTCAAACCATAAACATTAAGACGCTCTTTTAAACTAGATATGGTTATATCTAAATCTTCATTAGAAACTTCTTGACCTTCTTTCAATACTGGAGCTAACAAAACCCTAGTTCCACCTTCTAAATCTAATCCTTTTCTTAAATTTGAAGTGGGAGAAGTGTAAACCTTTAATCCTAAATTAACATTTCCTTCATCATTAAATTTAGTTTCTAATTTATAAAAATCTTTATTTGTTTCTAAAGTAATTTTACGGTCTGGCTTTAAGTTACTGACGGCTTCATAATAATCATTCTCATTGGAAACCTTTTCTCCATTGATGAAAATTATTTTTTCTTTTGAAAGAGGAGAAGATTTTGGAGAAGGTTCTTCAATTCCCGCTAAATCAGCAGAAGAATTAGTTTCGACACTTCTTATTGTAGCTCCTTCATTACCAAATAATTGTGGTTGTATAGTAATATAAGAAAAAACTAAGAAAATAAGAAGAAGAATTACTTTCCCACTCTTAAAAATATCTTTATATCTGCTCATCTTTAAATTATTAAAATTTTTTCCTCTTCTTTTCTAAATAAATTCTTAATATCCCTACATTTTGAATCCAAGTCATGATTAAATCTACCAATAAACCTATGAATAGAATAATCATAATCTGTTTAACAATCTCACTTTGAACAAAAATTAATGCTACCAAAACTGCAGATAAAGTAGTTGCGCTCATTGTTAAACCTGTCCTCATAGCATTATAAACGCGATCCATTATTGAACCTTCTTTTCTTTTAAGTACCCTGGTACTAAGCAAAATATCTGTGTCTACTGAGTAACCAATTAACATTAAAAAAGAAGCAACCCCTGCGGTGCTTAATTTAATTCCGGTCAAGTTAAAAATAGCTAAAGTGACTACAATATCAGAAAACGCTGCTAAAATTACAGCCATACTTGGAGCAAAAGATCTAAAATAAATAAAGACTACTATCCCCATTAAAAAAAATGCAATTAATAAAGCAATTGCTGTTTGTTTAAAAAAACTTTCACCCAAAGAAGAGCCCATTACTTCAACATTATATGTGCCTTCAGTTAAGCCTATTTTTTCATCGATGGCATTCAACAAGCTATTTATCTCTTCTTTTTCTTGTGCACCTGCGTCAATAGCAAATGCAAGAGTTTCGCCGGCTGAACTTATAGTTCTAATACTAATATCTGCCTTAGAAAATTTTCCCTGTAAATATAATTCCAACTCTGAAGGGTTAATACTTGGATCATAATCTACAGTGATAGTAGAACCACCTTTTAAGGTAACTCCTTTGTTAACAAAATCACCTGTATTAACATACTGTAAAGAGATTTGGCCAATGGCTAGGAATAATAGTAAAAAAGGTAAAATGAGTAATTTTCTATAATTTTTTTCATAAAAATTCTTTAATTTGCTTATCATTTAATTTGGTTAAAGAAATAGCTTTTTTATAAAGATTGTGCTCTTTAACAAAAATCGAAGTTAAACCTAAATCTACGCATAACTTTTATAAACCAAGAAACTTTCTTTATTACGTGAGTTTTATCAAACTAAAAGAGGTCAATAAAAGATATCACAAACATAAGGTTTTAGAAAAAGTTAACCTAAAAATTGATGAAGGGGATATCTTTGGGATCATTGGTGAATCAGGTAGTGGTAAGACTACTTTGCTTAACTTAATTGCCGGTTTCGTTGAACCTAGTTCTGGAGAAGTAGTGTATATGTCAAAAATCAATAATCAAGAAAAGAATTTACATAAAAATTTACATAAAGTTAAGAAACATATCGGTTTTACTTCTCAACATAATTCTTTTTATCATAAATTAACTGTTAAGGAGAACTTGTTACATTTCGGTAAAATGTACAAAATTAATAGGAAAACACTAATTGACAATATTAAAGCTTTATTACACATTACTCAACTATACGAACATAAAGAAAAAATTGCAGATCATCTCTCTGGAGGAATGCAAAAAAGATTAGATATCGCTTGTAGTTTAGTACATAAACCAAAAATTTTAGTTTTGGATGAACCTACTGCAGATTTAGATCCAATTTTACAGAAAGAAACTTTACGCTTATTACAAGAAGTTAACAAACAAGGAGTTACAGTAATTATCGCTTCACATCATCTTGATAGTATCGAAAGAATTTGTAATAAAATTGCAGTTGTTAAAGAAGGAAAAGTGCATAGTTATGGTTCCTTAGAAGAAATTAGAAAACCATTCTTGCAAGATCATTTCCTTATCAATATCCATTCACCAAAAAATAAAGAATTGTTAATTGATTCAATAAAAAAGTTACCCATAAATAAAATTATTGATAAGGATGACATGTTAGTTGTTTATCCTAAAGATGTAGAAACTACAATAAGTAAACTTGTTAGTTTAATTAAAGATGAAAATATTTATCTACCAGAGATGAACATTCAGCATCCGAGTTTACATAAAATATTTGAAAAAATAACAAAATCAGACTTAGAATTACAAAACCTTCGAGAAGATAAAGGAATTAATTCGGACACTACCTTACAACCAATACAAGGAGAAATCTATGTAGGGAATGAGAAATGGAAAATTAATTAGTTAAATTATTAATTTATACTAAACGCCAAGTATAATTTTCAACAAACTAACAAAAAGAGGAGATAGAATGAAATCACTATGGTTACTGACCAAAAAGAACCTACAGTTATTACTGCGTTCCAAGAGCTCCGCTTTAATAGTTATTTTTGCCCCATTATTGATAATTTTAATTATTAGTTTATCCTATAATACAACCGGAACTTACAATATTAATGTTGGAATACATGCCCCTTTATCAAATGAAGATATTACAAAATCTTTTGTTGATTTATTAGAAGAAAAAGAGTTTTCAATTAAAATTTATAAAAAACACATAGATGAATGTATTAATGATATTAAAAAGGATTTCATTCATGTTTGTGTGTCTTTACCTGAAAATCTAGAAGTATTTGAAAATACAGCAAAAGAAGTTACTTTCCATATTGATCCATCAAAAATAAACTTAGTATGGATGATCCAAGACACAGTCAAATCTAAATTTAATTTAAAATCGCAAGAAATTTCTCAAAACATTACCCGAAATATTCTTACTAGGATAACTTCTACTAAAGAAGAGATAGATCTACAAAAAGTAAAATTACAACAAATTAGAGATAAAACATCTTCAGTTTCAAGTTATTCTGAAACTGTTAAATCAAGTTTAATTAACATTGATTTTAGCTCTCCAGTAACTGGACAAAATAAAGGTTTAATATTAACCTTAAACGATCAAGTAAGTAAAAGTAAAAGTAAAGTTACCAAGGCTTTATCTGATCTTGAAGACATAAATGTCAGTTCTTCAGATAAATTAGATATTAAAAATTCCCTTGAAGATGCACAAAAAAACTTAAATAGCGCTTCCCTTGCACTTAATGGAACTGGTTCGGGAACAGTAGAAGCACTTATATCCTCATTAGAAGCAGATACGAATAAAGTTAAAGAAAAATTATCTAATGTGCAAAGTAACGTAATTGATGGGTCCTCTAACTTAGATAATGTTAATTCAGCCATTAAAGAAGCAGTTAATTCTATTGATCAACTACAAACTTCCATTAGTGAAATTAGAAACAAGTTAGGAGATTTAAAAATTAATAACGCTACAACAATTTCTTCTCCACTGATAACAAAAATAGAAAAAGTAAAAAAAGAAAGTACTTATTTAAATTACCTCTTCCCTGCAATCCTAGTTTTAGTAGTAATGTTTAGTTCTTTACTTTTAGGTACAAGTTTAGTGATGATGGAAAAAAATAGTCCTGCTTTCTTAAGAAATTTCTTTATTCCAATTAGGAGGATTACATTTATTACGGCAACTTATCTGACAAATTTAATTTTAATCTTGGTTGAGATTGCAATCATTCTTGGAATCTCCTTATTCTTTTTAGAAGGGGCGTTGAATGTTCTTCCAGAAATTGCTTTAATTCTTTTCTTGACTGCTTCAGTGTTTACTTTTTTAGGGATGGTTTTAGGTTATATCTTCACCTCTGAAGAAACTGGAACTCTTGCGTCTATCTCATTAGGTAGCTTATTTTTGTTCTTTTCAGGAGTGGTCCTGCCACTAGAAGGTTTATCTAAAGCAGTAAGAGAAATTGCTTTATTGAACCCTTTTGTGATTGCAGAAAAATTAATTAGAGAAATTTTCTTTTTTAATTCACAATTAAGTCAAGTCTGGTTAGATTTATTATTATTATTTACTTATGCTATTGTTCTCTTCTTAATAATTTTAGCGATAGAATTAATTCTTCATAAACACATCGTACAAAGATTTATGAAGAATCACCGCCGTAGCCATAGACAGAAAGAAATTAGAAAAAATAAAGATGTCTAAGTTAATTATCATTAGTGGAACCCCAGGTACAGGTAAAACTACCCTTGCAAAATATTTAGAAAAAAAATTTAGTTTTAACCGTTTAGACATCCATGAACATTATAAAGAAATTTCTTTTGATTATAATCGAGGAAAAAAATGTTACAATATAAATCTAAAAAAATTTGAAGAACTTGTTAAGCAAAGTAAAAAAGAAACTAAAAAAGGGTTAATAGTCGATACCCACATTGCACATTTACTTCCTAAAAAAATAGTTGACCTTTGCATTATTTTAATTTGTTCAAATCTAAAAAAATTAGAAAAAAGGTTAGAAAAAAGAAAATATTCTAAGAAGAAAATTAGAGAAAACTTGGACTCAGAAATTTTTCAAATATGTCTAAATGAAGCTAAAGAAAAAAAACATAAAATAATTGTTTTTGACACAAGTAAGAAAATTGTTAAAAAAGAAATAACTGATTCAATTGAGCAAATCTTATAAAGCAATTAACTAATTATTTCTTTATGGCTCTTAGTGCTACTGAAAAATTAAAATTAAAAAAATTATTGAAAGAATTAAGATCTTTCCGTGCTCCTCACACCGAATTTGTAACTGTTTACGTACCACAAGGTTATGATTTAATTAAAATAATTCAACATTTAGCGGAGGAACAAGGGACCGCTTCTAACATTAAATCTGCTTCTACTAGAAAAAATGTTCAAGCAGCATTAGAAAAGATGATTCAGCATCTGAGAACTATTGGTAAAACTCCCAAAAATGGTTTAGCTATTTTTTCAGGAAATTTAGCAGCAGGAGAAGGAAAACAAGACTTAAAAGTTTGGAGTTTTGAACCGCCTTCGCCATTAAATATCCGTATTTATCGGTGTGATAAGACATTTGTCACAGAAACTTTAGAAGACATGTTAGTTGATCATAATGTTTATGGTTTAGTTGTATTAGACAGAAGAGATGCGGCATTAGCTCTACTTAAAGGGAAAACTATCGTTCCATTAAAAAAAACTCACAGTGAAGTCCCAGGGAAAATGAAAGCTGGTGGTCAATCAGCACAAAGGTTTGCTCGTCTTCGTGAAGGGGCATATAAAGACCATTTCAAAAAAATTGCTTCTCATATGAAAGATCAATTCTTACATCTGGGAACTAACCTTAAGGGAATTATTATAGGTGGTCCTGGAATTACAGTCACTGATTTTATTAACAAGGAT
>CAZRHO010000007.1:0-19657 GCA_964599955.1 uncultured Methanosarcinales archaeon | reverse complement strand
GTAGTTACTAAAGCTATTGAAGCTAAGAAACCAAGTGATTTACCTAAATTAATTGAAGTTTTAAGACAAGTTCAAAAAGAAGACCCAACTATTGTCATTGAGATTAACGAAGAAACAGGTGAACATTTAATGCATGGGATGGGTGAATTACATTTAGAAGTTGTTGAAAATAGGATTATTAAGGAGAAAGGAGTTGAAGTAAAGACATCTCCCCCTATAGTTGTATATAGAGAAGCAATTACTAAGAAAAGTCCAGAAGTTGAAGGGAAATCTCCTAATAAGCATAACAAACTTTATTTTATAGTTGAACCTTTAGAACAAGAAGTCGTTGAAGCTATTAAAGAAGATAAATTACCAACTGGAAGATGGAAAAAGAAAGATCAAGAAGGTATTGAAGTTCTTAGGGAATTAGGTTGGGATACCAAAGTAGCCAACAAAGTTAAAGAAATTTTTGAAGGTAATATGTTTGTTGATAGGACTAGGGGTATTGTTCAAATTAATGAGATTATGGAATTAGTTTTAGATATGTTTAGAGATGTAATGAAAGCAGGATCATTAGCTAAAGAACCATGTATTAACATGAAGGTTAGTTTGATGGATTGTACTTTACATGAAGATGCAATTCACAGAGGTCCAGCTCAAATGTATCCGGCAGTAAGAGAAGGTATTCGTGGTGCTATTATGCAAGCAGGTCCGATTTTGTATGAACCTTTACAGGTTATGAGAATTGAAGCTCCTAATGATTACGTGGGTGAAATCAGTAAGATTGTTTCATCTAAGAGAGGTCAATTATTAGAGATGAATCAAGAAGGAGATGTAACAGTAATTGTAGCAAAATTACCAGTTGGTGAATTGTTTGGTTGGAGTAATGATTTACGTTCAGCAACAGGTGGTCGTGGTAACTCTTCTTTGGTCGATCAAAGCTTTGAACGTTTACCTGGTGAATTACAGGATAAGATTAAAACTCAAATAGTTCAAAGAAAAGGATTAAGTTCTGGACAGGTTGCTTAGTTTTTTTTTTATTTTATTTCTATTTTATTTTTAATTTCAACTATTTTACTTTTAGAATTATTTCTCCCTAATTCAATTACATACTTTGCTTTATTTTTTGAATTCCAAAGTGTGAATGATTGAAAATTTCTTTTAATTTCAATTACTTCTTTATTTTTATTTAATAAAATAACATCAATTGGATAAAAAACAAAAAAGTTATGTAAAGATACCTTTTTTTCAAAAGGAAATTCCATTATTAAATTTTTTTTTCTTCTGAACATTAATCCTCTTGATTGAGAAAAAATGTTTTTACAAATTATCTCTTTTTTAGATATTACTTTTCCATTAGTTTTATTGATAATCATTCATGTCTCCAAATTTTATCCCCTACATAATGGATGTTTTTGATAACTTTGCCAGATTTTGTATTTTTCATTTCTTCAGTATTAAGTAAAGCAACTCCCACTGCAAGTGGTTTTTTATTATTTTCATCAACAATTACAACAAATTCGTTTTTTTCAATTTCATTTTCAATGTGAATAATTCCCGGTCGCATTATGTCTGCTCCATTAATTACAAATTTAATTGCGCCCATGTCAACAGTTATTTTTTTCAGAATCAACTTATTTTGTAAATATTTTAAAGTAGGACTTATTTTATCCTGATAATAAAAAAAAGATGGTTGTTTATCTACCAAAATTAATTTTAAACTATTATTTTGAATAATGACTATTTGATTCTTTTTACTAAAATTAACCTTGAATTGTTGTAATAATTTATTTACTTCTTTACTGCGTAATTGTGTACGTTTCACTTTAATTTTTTGTATCCTACTAAAATTAAAATAGTTAAAGCAACCCCTAAAAGAACAAACTTCAATAAATTATTAGCGTGCTGCCAATATCTTAAGGTGCCATAAATAATTAAGAGGACACCTCCTGCACCAATGCCTATGCCTACTGTTTTTTTATGTAAGAAAACACTTGTAATTATGGCTATTAAACCAATTATTGCTGTGACAACGAATACTATTTTATCTTGTTTACTTTCAGCTAAACTGTAAGCATTTTGGCATTCTTCTGATTCTTTACAATAACCTTCTTTAGGTAAGTTTTCTTGATCAAGTTTTTCATATTTTTCCCATTCACCACCGTATTCTAAACATACTTTCTCACTTTTTAATTCATATAAATTATCTGGACAGAAATTATCATATTCAGGGCTGGGAGAAAATGTTTCAATTCCGTAACCTACAAAAAATACAAAAACTAAAGAAATTGCAATAGTAAGAATTGATTCTTTTTTGATCATTATTTTTATTATTTGTTTTGATTTAATAAATCTTTTGTAAAGCAAGTTTTAAATAGTTAATCTAATTAATAAAATTAGATGAAAGTTATTGATAAAATAAAACAAATTCTTTTTTCACCTAATTCTTTTTTTTCAAGCTTAAAAAAAGAGAAAAAGGTAGATGGGGCTTTTGGTTATTTTGCAATAATTTCTTTAATTGGGTCAGTATTTTTTTTCCTTTCTGTTTTTTTTCAGTGGTCTGATTTTTCTTTTTTTAGTTTCCTGAATCCTTCTGGGGACTTTGGTGGATTATTAATAATTACGATTTTTATTTATGGCTTAGGTTTGGGATTTAGTTTTGTAAATGCAGGAGTATTACACATTTGGATAAAAATTTTTGGAGGGAAATCAAAATACTCTAAAACTTATCAATTATATGTGTATACTTCAACTCCCACTTTACTTCTAAGTTGGATACCTTTCATTGGTTTTTTAAGTAGTTTTTATGACTTAACTCTTTTAATTATTGGTACCCCAAAGATCCATAAAGAAATTAATTTAAATAAGTCTATCTTTATGTATGTAATCCCTGTGGCAGTATTTGTACTTCTTTACTTTGTAATGGTGGGGTTTTCTTTATTTTTTCTATCGCAACAATCTTCAATTGAAATGGTAGGAAAAGCTTTTGGTCTTTAAGTTCATTCAACTAGGATTCCTACTTTTCCTGGCATAGCTGATTTAGCTTTAGGGTGATCGCTTTCATTTCCATTGATTATTTTTATAGAACAATTGAACTCTTTTTCTAAGAATTGTTTAGCTTCCTGTATGGTTTTCATTTCTTCTTCTTGATAAGTAATTATTTTTGGTAGTTTTGAAATATCTTTAACAACTGATTGAACTATTTTACTAACTTCTTTACCTTTAACTTTCATCTTTTCTTGTTCTAAGATTTTGCGCATGATCTCGCCAACATTTCTAGTAACTTTAATCTCTCTAGATATTATCTCATACAATTCATATTGCCATTTTTCAGAAATAAATAAGGTAAATTTATTGGGTTTTTCTAATTTAGCTAATTGAAGAACTTTACGCATTCCTTCCATCGCAATTTTAACTAATTCTTCGCCTGCTTCAGCAGTTGAACTTATTTTTTCTATTTTTAGGAGTGGCCAGGAAGAATTTGAAGATAATTTTTCTCCCTTAATTTTTTCATTTAATTCTTCACTTAAATGGGGAGTTATTGGGTTCATTAGTTTAATCCATTTACTAATAATTTTATTAATAACAACTTTATTTTTTCCGTCTCTTCTTAGATACCATTTTAAATCATCATAAATAGAATAATAGGTGATAGAGGATAATTCTCTTAAATCATAACTTACCATTGTTTGGTTTATTTTTTGTAAATTTTCGTTAAATCTAGAGGTTAGCCATTTATCAATTTGTTTCTTAGATCCATCTAAGGAATTAAGTTGTTCAAATAAGTGATAAATTCTTTCCAGAGCATTCTTATAATTAAGTACTACATTTTCCTCCCAGACTACATCTATATGTGGAGAACCAATGTGAGCATAATAAAGACGCATTGCATCTACACCGTATTTTTCTATTGCTTGAGGTATTGGTTGCGCTCCTCCTTTACTTTTGGAAATTTTTCCACCTTTACCAGTAACCCACCAATTAACAAAGATACCTTGTGGCCATTTTTCTGGAGGTAAGACAGCAACATGATTCATAATGAATACGGGGAAATGTACAGTTTTATGTTCTTTACCACCTAAATTAATGTCTAACGGATAAAAATAATCAAATTCCTCTTTAATTTCTTTCCATTCTTCTTTACCTTGTCCTTTACTCAAAAAAACATAATCAAAGAGTTCTTCTGTTAAATCTTCCAATTTTATTTTTCCTGTGTTAAAATATTTAGAAATGATGTAATAAGCTGGATATAATGTAGAATCACTTATTGGTTCAACAGTCCAGCGATCATCGAAAGGAAATTTACTTCCTACCCAATTACCTAGTCTAGCACAAGCTCTTTCGGAAAACCAATCTAAGATTCCCGGCAAATGTTTTTTATACTCTTCAGGAAAAATATTCATTTTTTTAAGATGTTCTTTACTTTTCTCAGTTATTTCCTGGTCAGAATAGCGAATAAACCATTGATCATCGATCCTTTTAATAATTACTTTTTCTCCACAACGACAAATTACTTCTTCACTTAAGTCATGAAACATATCAGCTTGATTTTTTTCTAATAATTCTGCTTTCATTAATTCTTTGGCTTCTTCAACTCTTTTGCCAGAATATTTCTCGCAAGATTTCATCATAACTCCAGTGTGGAAACCTGCTTTGTAAATCTCTTTTGTCGCTTCTTCTAATTTAGGATCTTCTAAGGATATGATGTTCATCTTTTCAACAATTTCTTTTGCTGGAAAATCCCTGTGATTCTTTGACTTGATAATTGGAATTAACTTAATATCCTTGATTGATCTTTGATCCAGTTTATATTTACGGCATTTTTCTTCATTTTCTTGTAAAACTTTCAAGGCTACGTAATCTTTTGGTGCATCACTAGGGACACAAGTTACAATACCAGAACCAATTTTAGAATTGACAAAGGATGCAGGAAGAATAATTATTTCTCTTTTAATTCCTGGGGCATGCGCAAAATTGCCAATTATTTCAAGGGGATCAACATCTTCTTTTAGTGTTACATCATCTTTTTGATATTTTAATTTATCTGCAGCTTCTCTACTTAAAATCCATTTTTCTCCTTCTACTTCAACTCTGACATATTCGGAAGAAGGGTTAATCCAAAGGTTAGTTTGACCGTAAATAGTTTCGGGCCTAAGAGTCGCAGCTACTAAATAATCCTCGACATCTTTCAATTTAAATTTAATAAGAGTGTATTCGTTTTTTTCAGCATTACCTCCTTTGGAGATATCTGTTTCTGAGGGGTCTACGGCAACAGGGCCACAACTTACACAAGCTGTAGCAAAATATGGTTTTTGAATAAGTAAATTTTTTTGTTGTAGTTTTTTAAATTGCCATTGAATAAATTTTTCATAATCTAAGCTACTTGTACAAGCAAATCTGTCCCAATCACACAAGAAACCAAATTTTTTCCAGTAATCGTTAATATAGATTTCATTGAAATATTTAATTATTTTTTCAGGCGTTGTTAATTCTTTTATTTTTTCTTCTGAACAACCATTTTTCCTTAAATAATTCAACCACTCCTCATTTTTATTTTTTATTTTGTTGGCAAAACTAATTGCTTGATTTCCTGAAGCATGTGTGCCTACTGGAAAAAGAACTTCTTTGCCGTTTAATCGTTCATAACGACAGATAGCATCAGTGTAAGAGAATCCTCTCATATGGCCAACATGTAAATAACCAGAAATTCCAGGATAAGCAAAAATCATGAAAAATTTTTTTTTATTTTTTTGAGATGTAGCCTTACCTAATTCTGCTTCCTTCCACTCTTTCTGCCATTTTTCTTGTATTTTTTGCCAATCTAAAGACATGAATGTAGAAGAGTCAATGCATTTTTAAAGGTTGCGAGGATTAGAAGAATTATAGGCGGCGTGTTGGAATTTCGTATGTCTAGAAATTTTTATATACTTAAAAAAACTTGTTAAATAATAATGAAAAAGTCTTGGAAAAAAGAGGTTGCTAGGGATTTAATGGCTTTAGGGAGTTTTCCTTTCATCATTCTTGTCTTGGTAAGAGTATTGATGGTGGCTAATTTCAAAATAATTTTTCATGTTATTGTATCTTTGATCCTCTTTTATTTGATCTCCTTATCGATTAAAGGAATGCATAATCATTTAGGTCGCTTAACAATTTTAGTTATTTTTACCTCTTATTTTTATTCAAGTTTACTTTATACTATCTTTGCTATTGTAACTGCTATTAGTACAGCTTATGGGATAAAAAAATACCATAAAGGAGAAAAACTATTTACAACTATGGCAATATCGTTCCTTTGTGCTATTCTTGCTTATTTGATTGAATTACCTTTAAATATACCTAATCTATAATGAAAAAACAAATATTTGGCTGGAGCATGTATGATTTTGCAGATACTATTTTTTCAGCTCTATTTGTTACTGTTTATTTTCCATTATTCGTTGTATTAAAAGGAGGAAATGCTTTCCATGTTGGTTTAACCATGTCAATCTCAATGTTATTGGCGGGTTTATTAGTGCCTTTTTTGGGAGCAGTTGCTGATCAAACACAAAGGAAAAAATTATTATTGTTTATTTTCACAGTATTATGTTGTATCTTTACTTTTTTTGTAGGTTTTTTTGGTTTGATAGCTGTCCTAATTTTAGGTTTGTTGGCAAATCTTTTTTATCATGCTAGTTTAGACATGTATGATGCTTTACTTGTGAATATTTCAACTAAGAGAAATGTTGGTTTTATTTCTGGGATAGGTACTGCTGTTGGTTATCTAGGAACTGTTTTTAGTGTAGTAATAGCTTACTTTATTGGTAGTATTTTTGGTTTTGAAAGTGTCAAAGGGATAACTATTATTTTCATGCTGGTTGCTTTATTTTATTTTGGTTTTTCATTATTTACTTTCTTTTTAATTAAAGAAAATGTTAAGGTTAAAATCAAAAAAAACCATTTTAAGAAAGCTTTTGTAAGTGTAATTTCTACATTAAAGAATATTAGAAAATTTAAGAATGTGTGGTTATTTCTGTTATCTTCATTTCTTTATGTTGATGCAGCTAGTACCGCAATTATCTTCCTTTTCCTTTATGCTAGGGATCAATTGGGTTTTACTATCCCACAATTTCTTCCATTGTATGTTTTCATGGCTTTAGCTGGTTTTGTAGGTTCATTAATCTTTGGTAAAATTACAGACAGAATAGGTCATAAAAGATCGTTAATGATTGTTCTTTCTTCTAGGGTTTTAATAATCCTCTTACTTTATTTTAACACAACTTACAAAACTTTCATCATTGTTGGTTTGTTAGGTGGGGCATTGCTGGGAGCCGTCTGGACAATTACTCGACCTATGTTAATTCAATTAGCACCAAGACAGAAAATAGCTGAATTATTAGGGTACCAAGGTCTAACGGAAAAGTTATCAGGAGTAATTGGTCCAGCTTTGTTTGGTTTTATTGCCGTTAAATTAGGTTTTCAACAGGCACTTTTAATAATAATAACATTATTTTTGTTAGGGGGAGTTGTATTGTCATTTGTAAAAGATGAAAAAAAATAAAATATTAATTGAGATTATCTTTTGGTTACATTTACCAATAGTAATTCTTTGGTTTGGCTTGTTTGTTGTTCCTAAATCAATTTTTCCACTTAGGACGATCTTTCATTTTTGGTACATAGTAGGGATTATGTTTATTCAATTAATTTGGAGTTTAATTATTTTTAGAAAATTGGATATTATTTGTCCTTTAACTACAGGGATGCAATATTTACGTGGCTTTCCTTTGAAAAATGAAAATAATTTTAATCATTCATACATCGCGGAATTATTAAAAAGATTAAAATTAAATGTAAATTATAAGTTTATAAATGTCATTTTAATAATAACTTTAATTATTGTTTCTATTCAATTTTTCTTTTTCCAATAGATGGGTAATTCTTTTAATAATAACCTTTCTGCTTTTCTATGGTCTCCAGGTTTAAATTGAGAAATAAATAAATCATCTAAGCCAGTACTTTCCATTTCTTTCAATTGATTTTGAATTTTATGGATGATGAAGGGGCGACTCTTTTTTCCAACAAATTTGTAAGGTTTTCCAAAGATATGTTGAAAGACAACTAAAGATCTTTTTAAATGATAATTACTAGTAATTAAGATTATCTGTTTTGATAGTTTTTGTTTAACAAACAGCTTTTTACAATAAATGGCGTTACCTAAAGTATCTTTTGATTCTTCTTCTAGGATTATTTTTTTTTTACTTATTCCTTTATTAGTAAAATATCTTGTAAATAATCTTGCTTCAGAAATTTTTGAAAATTTTTTACTTGTGAAACCTCCACTGAGAACTAGTTTTTGAATTTCATTTTTTTGTAATAATTTTAAAGCTACTTTGGCTCTCGTCAATGCATCTGCGGGTATTTTTCCTTTTTTGGTTATTCCTCCTCCTAACAGAATGCCAATTACCTCCTTTTTCTTCATCTACTATAGTAATGATTTAAGATATATAAAATCTGCTTTTTTTAACAGGTAAAATTAAGACAGAGGTAAATTTTATATAATTAAAAATAAGCATTTATTATAAAAAAGGAGGTTTAACTGGTTATGAAAAATTTAGAAGTATCTAAAATTTTGAACAATATTGCCGATATCTTAGAATTACAAGAAGTGCAATGGAAACCGCAGGCTTATAGAAAAGCAGCACAAGCGATTGAATCTCTTTCTAAAGATATTAAATCTGTTTATGAAAAAAATGAGTTGGAAAATATTCCTGGAATTGGTAAACATATTGCAGAAAAGATAATTGAAATTATTGAAACAGGAAAATTAAAATATTATGATAAACTTAAGAGGGAAGTTAAAGTTGACATCGGACAATTAAACTCTATTCCCTCATTAGGTCCTAAAAAAATAAAAATTCTTTATAAAAAATTAAAAATTAGAAACCTTATTGATCTAGAAAAAGCGACACGAAAAAAGAAATTACGTTCTTTAGCAGGTTTTGGTGAAAAAACTGAACAATTAATTTTAGAAGGGATTGAATTAGTTAAGAAGAGACCTAAACGTTTCTTGTATTTGCAAGTTATACCAATTATTAAAGAGATTAAAGAATTATTGAATAACTTAAGTTTTGTTGAAAGAGTTGAAGTAGCAGGTTCCTTCAGAAGAAAAAAAGAAACTGTTGGCGATCTAGATTTTTTAGTGATTTCAAATAAACCACAACAGGTGATGGAAAAATTCTTAGAATATCCAGATTTAAAGAAGGTATTAGCAAGCGGTAGAACTAAATCTTCTATTCTTTTGAATAGTGGTTTACAGGTAGATTTAAGGGTGGTTAAAGAGAAGGAGTTTGGTTCAGCTCTCAATTATTTTACAGGAAGTAAACAGCATAATGTTGAATTACGAAAAATAGCCTTGAAGAAGGGATTAACTCTAAGTGAATATGGTTTATTTAACAAAAAAACTAAACGTTGGATAACTGGAAGAACAGAAGAAGAATTATATAAAAGATTAGGTATGCGTTACATTGAACCTGAATTAAGAGAGAATAAGGGAGAATTTTTTGCTTCTAAAAATAATAAATTACCAAAATTAGTTGAGGTTAAAAATTTAAAAGGAATTTTTCATAACCATACTAAATGGAGTGATGGTGCTAATTCAATATTAGAAATGGCACAAGAAGCTGAAAGATTAAAATTAAAATTCATCTCTTTTAATGATCACTTTGGTCAAATTGGCATAATCAACCCTTTGAATGAAAAAAGATTGACTAGTTATTTAAAAGAAATTTCTAAAGTACAAAAGAAAGTTGGTATTAAAGTTTTTTCAGGGGTAGAAATAGATATTTTAAAAGAAGGTAATTTAGGCTTATCTAAAAAGAAGTTAAAGGAATTAGATGTTGTTATTGCTTCTGTTCACACAGCTATTAAAATGGATACTAAGGAAATGACTAAGAGAGTAGTAAGAACCATGGAAGAATATCCCGTAAATTTTTTAGGTCATCCAACAGATAGGTTACTTAATCAAAGAGAATCAATAAAAATTAATTTAAATAAAGTTTTTCAATCAGCTAAAGAAAATAATGTTTTTTTAGAAGTTAATGGTGCACCAAAAAGAATGGATTTATCTGGTGAAAATGTTAAATCTGCTTTAAATATTGGTTGTAAATTTGCTTTGAGCACTGATGCCCATGATAAAGATCATTTAAGATTTTATCCTTTGGCTATAAATATGGCGAGAAGGGGTTGGTTGGAAAAGAAAAATATTTTAAATTGTTGGACTTTACCTAAGATTGAAAAATTATTACAAAAATGAGGTTATTAAAATGTTAAGAAAAAGTTTGTTTTTTATGTTATTAAGTTTGTTATTAATCTGTTTATTAGTTTCCGGTTGTTGGTTTGAGAAAGAAAAGTCAGCCGTAGAACAAATAGAAGAAGTTCCTGAAGAAGTTAAAGAACCAATAAAATTAGAAGAAGAGAAGGAACCTGTAAAGGAACAATTAGAAGAATTAGTTGAAGAGATCGTTGAAGAACCAGTTAAACAAGGTTGTACAGATAATGATGAATGTGAATGGGGTAAGAAATGTATTGATGGAGTTTGCAGTACAATTGCTGAATTGTATGATACTGATTGTGAAAATAAATGTAATTTCAATTCTGTAGTTGTTAAAACTAGTGATGGAGAAACTTACACACTTAACCGAGGGAAGAGTGCTTATACGGCAGCTGGTGCTTTATCTTGGAAATTATTAAGTGGACCTGATTATTGCCCTGGCGATGAGATAATTGTGCCTATTGAAATTGAAAAATTAAGTTTAGGGAAAGTATTAAACAAACAAACCATTACTGTCAATAAAGGTGATAAGAGTGAAGCGATAACCCATCCTAAGATGAAGAGTATTAGCTTTACTTTAGAAATTACTGACTTAAATGAAATTTGTTCATAATCTTAATTTAATACTTTTATTTTTCTTATTTCTTTAATTTTTCTCAATTTATTGAGTAAGATTTATAATATAGTTGTTTCTAATCTGAAATAATAATAATTATTATTAAAAAATGAAGGGTGATGTTTAATGCGAAAAATTTGTGTAATTAATTATAAAGGTGGCGTTGGTAAAACTACAACTGCGGTTAATTTGGCTGCTGGTTTATCAAGATTTGATAAAAAAGTTCTTCTTATTGACCTTGATCCTCAAGGTAATGTTAATGTTTCTCTTGACATAGAAGCCGATTATACTTTATATGATGCTTTAACAGGTAAAGTTGCAATTCAAAGATGTATTGTTGAAATGGCAAAAAATTTTGATGTAATGACCTCTAATGAAACTTTAGTTAAAGCAGAACATTATCTTTCTACACAACTAAACTCAAAATTATTGTTGAAAGAATTACTGAGCAATATTAAGGGATATGATTATATTATTGTTGATTGTCCTCCGTCTTTGGGTATTCTTAATCAAAACGTATTGGCTTTTGCAGATGAAGCTTTTGTACCTACTTCATCAGATTTTTTAGGCTTTGATGCTCTTAAGAAAATGGAAAAAATTGTTACTAAAATTAATGAATCTTATGGTGGAAATGTTAAAATTACTAAAGTAATCCCTACCTTGTATGATAAGAGAAATAAAATTTGTAAAGAAACTTTAGCTGAGATTAGCAGTATGTACAATGGCCAAACCAGTGTGCCTATAAGGAACAATTCTAAATTAAAGGAAGCACCTAAATATAGGAAGTCAATTTTTAGTTATGCTCGTTCAAGTCCAGGGGCAAAAGACTATGGCGCTTTAGTTGAAGAAGTCTTGGCTATGGAAAATCAGGTAACTCCAAAAGCGGAAATTATTTCTAATTAATTTTTTAAATTTTTCAATTACTTTTTTATATCTCTTTAATTTTATTCTTACATGGTTTTTAGTTTTAAGTGTAATAAATGCGATTCTCGTAAATTTTTCTCTAGTTTTCATCATGTGGATGGAACGAAATATTGTGGAAATTGTAAGATACTCCTAGATGATCAACAGAAGGATAAAGAAAAGAAAAAAAGATTACACCTAGAAAAAAAGAAGAAAAAAAGAGAAAAAAGCAGAGGTTTAGCTGACCTTAAATTAAAAGAAGAATTAGAAAGAGAAGGATTAAAAGCAAAAGAAAAGAAAGTAATCAAAGAGAAAAAGATAAAAAAAATAATTGAAAAGGAAAGAATTCAGAATAATAAAAAAAAAGAAAGATTTCTTTCTAATAAAGTTTTACAAGAATTAGCCGATTCTTATGATTTTTTTTTATATGTTCATGTAACTGTTAAGAGACTTAAAGCAATTGAATGGCGTAAAGGTAAGAAGAAAATTATTCTAAATAAAGAACGTGAAATTAGGAGAACTCACAAGGGGGGCTGGTCACAAGAGAAATTTCAAAGATTTGTTGATTATCAAAAGAAACATGCTTTGGATTGGATAAATGGAATTTTAGTTAGAGAAGGAGTATAGAGACCACCGAATGATCAGATCGTTGTAGAGTCCGATGATGATAATTTGAAGAAAGGTGTCGAAGAATTATTGAAAGAAATTAATTATTGAAAAAATTAGCCCCGCGCGGATTCGAACCGCGGTCAATGCCTATCTTTTCCCGATGGAAACCAAAGGGCACTATGATAGTCCACTACACCACGGGGCTATAGTTGATTAATTCTTTAACCCCATTTATAAAATTTTCTTATTATTAAATTCTACTTCTTAAAAGTAATTATTGCTTTGCAACAATTCCGATACATATAAAAAAAGCAAATATTTACTAATTAGTTAATGGTTTTACTAAATTTTGCTTTAAGATCAAACACAATGGATATTCCACCTGAATTAATAGGGGAAATGCCAGAATTATTAAGTGGAATCCAGCCACTTTTAACTAAATTAAGTGTTGTTGTTGGAGGAATATTTGGTTTATACTTTATTCTTGTAGTTCTTAGGGTATATTATGAAAGAAAAAAGGTTAGAATCTTGGAAGATATTCGTTATGATTTAGATAGATTGAATGATCATAAAGGTATTAGTTATTCTGCACAGAGAAGAAGATTGTTTGGTAGAATTATGACTTACTTTAGCAAATATGCTTCAAAGAGTGTTAAAAAAGAGTTAGAAAAGATGAGAAAAAATAAACTTAAATCAAAGAAAAAGAAAGTAATAAAGTTCAAAAAGGAAATTAAAGATAGGCCTAAGAAAATCAAGAAATATAAAATAAAATGATAATTAGGATCAAAAAAGAGGTATTTAACAGATACCCTGAATTAAGGGTGGCTTTTATTATTTTAAGTGATATTGATAATAAATCTAGATTTAAAGAATCTAAACATTTGATCAAAGAAAATGAAAAATTAATTAAATTAACATTTAATCGAGATTCGATAAAGAACCATGATCTTATTCAACCTTGGGCTTTAGCGCAGCAAGAATTTGGTAAGAAAGCTTACCATTATCACACTTCTGTCGAAAAATTGATTCAAACAGTTTTAAAAAGAAAAACTGTGGCTGCTAAAGATAGTTTAACTAATTTGATTCGCTCTTTATCATTGCGCTATATATTTCCATTTGGGATTGATGATTTATCTAAAATTGAAGGGAACATTGTTTTTGATTTAGCTAAAGGTGATGAACGTAAGAATATTTTGAATAAATTGCAAGTGGGAGATTTATATTATAAGGATAAAAACAATATTCTTGGAGCAAAATTAGATTATTGGAAAAGTAATAAAACGAGAATAGATTCTAAAACTAATTTTGCTTTAGTTCATATTGGAGCTTTACCTCCAATTTCTAATAAGGACTTAAATCATTATTTGAAAGAGATTAAAGGGTTAGTAAAAGTATTCTGTGGTGGAAGAATTAAATCTGTAGTCCTAAGTAAAAGAAAGAATTCTTTTAAAATCTAATAAAGTAATTGTTGATTTTTCAATCAGTCAAAGAAAGTTTTTTAATAGATTAACCAAATTGTTAAATTATGAATTTTAAACAGGAGATTATTAAATTAATTGTAAATTATACTTCACTAAAAGAAGAAATAGTTTCTAAGATGATTTCTATACCTCCAGATCCAAAGATGGGAGATTATGCTTTTCCTTGTTTTTCTTTAGGTAAAAATGCAAAACAAGAAGCAGATAAATTAAAAATAAAAGTAGAACTACCTGAATTTATTGCAAGATCTGAAGTTATAGGCCCATATCTTAATTTTTTTTTAAATCATAAATTTTTGGCACAAATAACATTAGAAGGGATTTACAAACAAGCAAAACATTATGGATATAATCAAGTTTCTAAAAGTAAAAAAGTCGTAGTGGAATATTGTGGCCCAAATACCAATAAACCATTACATTTAGGTCATTTAAGGAATATGGCTTTAGGTAATGCTATGTGTAATATTTTATCTTTTTATGGCCATCAAGTAATTCCCGTAAATATTGTTAATGATCGAGGTATTCACATTTGTCAATCAATGTTGGCCTATCAGAAGTGGGGTAAAAGTAAGAAACCAGACAAGAAAGGCGATCATTTTGTAGGTGATTATTATGTAATGTATTCTCAGGCTGTTAAGGATGATCTTAGTTTGAAAGAACAGGCTCAGGAATTACTATTAAAGTGGGAAAATGATGATGAAGTAACAAGAAAACTTTGGGAAAAGATGAATTCTTGGGTTTTAGATGGTTTTAAAGAAACTTATCAACGTTTTGGCGTTTCTTTCGATAAAGAATATTTTGAATCTCTTTATTATACACGAGGAAAAAATATTGTGATAGATGGTTTAAATAACGAGGTTTTTGAGAAAGATGAAACTGGAGCTATAATTGCTAATTTAGAAAAGGAAAAAGGAAAAATAAAATTGCCTAATAAAGTTCTTTTAAGATCTGATGGTACTTCTATTTACATTACTCAAGATATGTACTTAGCTGATATGCGTTATAATGATTATAAATATCAACAAATGATTTATGTTGTTGCTTCAGAGCAGCGTTTACATTTTAAACAATTATTTGCTGTTTTAAAACAGTTGAAGAAATCTTATGCTGATGACATGTATCACTTAAGCTATGGTTTGGTTCATCTACCTTCGGGGAGAATGAAATCTAGGGAAGGAACAGTAATTGATGCGGATGACATAATGGATGAAACGGCAATCATTGCTAAAAAAGAAATAAAAAAACGTCATAAAGACCTTTCTGAAAAAGAATGTAATTTAAGATCAGAACAAATATCTTTGGGTGCGATTAAATTTTTCATGATAAAAACCGATGCAACAAGAGATATTATTTTTAATCCAGAAGAATCTATGAGTTTTGAGGGAGAAACTGGACCTTATATTCAATATACACATGCTAGAATTTGCTCAATATTGAGAAAAGCTGAACAAGAACATCACGATACAGTGATTTCAACTATCAATTTTTCTTTGTTAAATCTAAATGAAGAATTAGCAATTTTAAAATTACTTTATAATTTCCCTGAAGTTGTAGAAAAAGCAGCAAAATCTTACAAACCACATCATATTGCCCAGTATTTAATATCTCTTTCACAATCATTCAATGAGTTTTATCATAAATGTCCTGTGATCTCAGAAGTAAGGGGACAGATGAAAGCACGTTTATTATTGATTGATTCAGTTCGCCATGTTTTAGAGAATGGTTTGAATTTATTGGGGATAGATGCTCCAGAGGAGATGTGAAAAACTATTAATTAAGTGATAAAAATGGTAACAATTAGTCCTTTATGTCAATTGAATGGCGGCTGCATGGGTTGTTGTGGTCATGACTTTATATCTAAAAAGAGAATTAAAGGAGCTATTGATAAAAATACCAAACAATTTTATTCAAAAGAAATTAAAAATAAAGATGATTTTGTCAAATTTCGTGATCGTTATGATGTTACTAATTTAAAAGATGGAGTGTGTAGAAATTTAATTAAAAGGGATGGTTGTTTTTTATGTCCTTTACATCCAAGTTTGCACAAGGGAAGAGATTTACGAGAAAACCATTGTGATGTAAATTATCTCTGTAAAACTGCAAAAGAGTTTGCTAATTGGGACGATAATAAACAAGAAAAATTTTTAAAATTTATTAAAAGTAAAAATTTAGATAATTTAACTTATTCTATGAAGATGGATAAAAATATACTTTTGGAAGAATTTAAAAGTAATAAATCTAATCTGGAATGTTAAAAATGGACTTTATATTTGTTTATGTAACTTTTCTAAATGAAAAAGAAGCTAAATCTATTGTCAAAAGACTTTTGAAACAGAATTTAGTGGCTTGTGCCAACTTTTTACCAGTTAAAAGTATGTATAAATGGGAAGGAAAAATCAATGAAGAAAAAGAGATAGTAGTTATTCTTAAAACTAATAAAAGTCTTTTCAATTCGGTTAAAAGGGAGATTTCTTTAATTCACTCATATTCTGTTCCTTGTATAACGAAAATTGATGTATATCCTAATCAAAAATATGTTCAATGGTTACAAGAAAATTTAATCTAAACCTAGAAATCTTTATAAATCAGCTGCTTTTCCCATAAAATATGGCAAAAACTCGTAAATTCGTAGCATATCAAAACTTAGAAAGACCTTATACTAGGATTAGTAAATATACTAAGAAGAATTATGTTCGTGGTGGAAGACCACATATGAAAGTTATCAAATTTGATATGGGCGATCCCAGCAAAGAATTTACTTCAGTTATTAAATTAAATTCTAAAAGAGCCATGAACATTAGACATAATGCTATGGAGGCGGCTAGAATGACTTCTAATCGTTTGTTAGAGAATACTTTAGGTAAGTCTTCTTATCATTTAAGGATTAAGATGTATCCTCATCATGTATTAAGAGAAAATGCTTTAGCTTCAGGAGCTGGTGCAGATCGTTTGAGTACAGGTATGAAGAAGTCTTATGGTAAATCTATAGGTTCTGCGGCTAGAATAAAAGAAGGTCAAACCTTAATGGAATTAAGAATAAATTCTGAGAACATTAAGGTTGGTAAAGAAGCTTTATCAAGAGCAGCTAAAAAGTTTCCTTGTTCATGTAAAGTCGTTTCTGAATAAAATTATTTTCTCTTTTTATTGTTAGTTTTAGATAACTCTTTTTTTAGTTTTTTAGTTTTTTGTAATAATAAGGTTTTTTTAGTTAACTTATATGGCCTTTTTTGTTTTTGATCTTTGATGAATACATTAGAAAATTCTTTTTCCATACTCAGTCCAGAAATATTACGATTAATTTCTTTCAATTCTTCTTCTAGGCCCATATTTTTTATTAATTTAAATTTTTCATAATAAGTTCTGTTGGATTTATTTATTTCTACTTTTTTATTTTTACCTCTTATAATTGGAGCTAAATTTCTTTTTCCTTTAATATATTCGATTTTCTTATTGATATCTTTTATTTTCTGTTCTAATTCTGTTCTTTTAACAGATTTCATTTTAGGATAAAAGTTAGTTTTTTGATTAACAATAGTTACTCTTTTATATCGTGATCTTATTTGAGAAAATAGGAGAATAATGGTCCCTAAGAATATAATTAATAAAATAAGATAAATAATTATTTTTTTATTTGATTTTTTATAATTAAATTCTTCAGTAATTTCTTCAACTAAACCTATGTCAAAATTAAGATTGTATGTATTCTCAGAAATTAATTTTCCATCTCCATATAATTTTAATGAAGCAACGTGATCTCCCTGGTATGACCTATCGTTATATAAAAATTCTTGTGCTAAAATTATACCTTGTTCATCTATTTTATACGGCCCATATAGTTCTGCAAATTTTGATTTGTCTTCTTTATTAATATTAAGTTCAAAACTATATCTTTTATTAGTTGGTTCACGTTTTGGAATTACCATATATATATCTAAAAGATTGTTTTCTGCATCAAGACTAAATATACCTCCTCTACGTGGTTCTTCAATGATTGCATCTTCTTTTTTGAATACTTGTTCTCCTTCAGAAAAAAGATCTATATTAATTTTTTTCTCTGTAGTTTCGGTAGTTAAACCAGTCCTGATCTTGATAACTTCTTCTAATTTTTCTCCAGGGTTAATTATTTTAGCTTTCGGTTCAATTACTTTAATTTTCAAATAATCTCCTGATGTGGATCTACCAGAATAAGATAAACTTTCAGGGCTATCAAATATTTTTCCCACTTTAGTATGAGATAAAAATTTTACATTTTTACTTTCAATTAATTTAACTGTTTCTACACTTTCTTTAATTTTATCTGCAATTATATCTTGTGATTGTATTGTTGTTGGTGATACTTTACTGGTTACTGTTTCATTATTGAAATTAACAATAAAAATATTTTCAGCTACCAATCCTTCTCTATTAAATATTTTTAATTTTACTTTATGTTCTCCTTCCATCTGTTCTTCATCATAACTAAATTCCTGAGCAATCAATAAGCCATCTTGATGGTTAACTGTATACGGTCCATAAATTTCACCAAAGTGCGTAATTTCATCAGTATTAAAAATTTCATTTTCAATAAAAGAACCGGTAATCTTATTTTCATTAAATTGACTTTTGTCAATTTTTCCATCATTTATAGTTTCAACAATTTCCACTTCTAATTGATATTCATCAAGACCATAAGATTGTTTGATCTTGGGTACAACCATGTATATATCTAAAAGATTATTTTCTTTATCAAGATCAACTAATGCCCCTACTCTTGGTTTTGTTTTAATCTTAATTTCTTGCTCAGTTAATTCTTTCCCTTCAGAAAATAAAGATACTTTAATTATTTCTTCCTTTTCTTCAACAGATAAACCACTTGTTATTTGAATTTTATCTAATTGTTCTCCTGGATTAAGAGACCTTCTTGCAGGATCAATAAAACTATTCTTCAATTTATTTCCGGATGTGTGCCTTCCAGAATAAGAGATTCCACTTTTTTTATCTACTAAGTAACTTATCCCTGGTATTCTCCCAGATTTACCTCTAGACAAGAAATTTACTTTTTTATTTTCAATTACTTTTTGAGTTTCTAATTTTTCTTCAATTTCTTCTAATGAAAGTTCCTTGTTTTCTTTTAATTTTTCTTTTATTCTATCTTCGTTATCTATTTTTTTCTCTTCTTTAGTTATCAATTTAGGTTTAACTTCTATTCTTTCTTCTCTTTTATTCTGAAAATCTATTGAAATGTCTCTAATAACATAAGGTGGTTTAGTTTCAACAATCGGTCTAGGTTTACTAGAAGATTGTCTTTCAACAACTTTCTTTAAATTTTGGATGTTGTTAACTAAACTTTTTGGAACTTCAACATTTTCAGTGACTTTTGGTTTTATTTTTATTGGCACTTCTGCATCGTTAGTAATAGTTATGGTGACCTCTTTCTCCACAGTTACAGGTATTCTTTGAATTTTCTCTCTTTTTTGTTCTTCCGGAATTCTTGCTGCTTCACCTAATAATACTCTTTCTCTTTGAATTTCCCTTTCTCTATTTTCACGAGGTTCTCTTTTAGTTATCTCTAATTTAATTTTTCTTTTTTCAATTAATTCTCTTATTTCTTTGGAAGTAGCTATTTCTTTAGTAACTATTCTTTCTCTTTTTATAATTGGTTTAATTTCTCTGACTTCTTGAACATTTGCTGTTGATTCTTCTGATGCAGTTGATTCAGTAGAAGTTGCATCTTCAGATCCACCTCCTCCTCCACCACTTGCTTGTGTTTCTCTATAAACATAA